>JACDGC010000054.1 GCA_013815535.1 Ktedonobacterales bacterium | reverse complement strand
ATCTTGGAGCATGGAGCCTCCCCCGCGAGTCTGGGCGAAAAGGAGGCGAGCTGAACCCTATGGCGCAGTCACCCACCACGGCCCCCGCGCGCTCGGGGTTCCGCTCGACCTTGCGTAACCGTTTCTTTCAGCGGTTATGGCTGGCGCAGATCCTTTCGCAGACCGTGCAAAACGCAACGAACTATGGGTCCATCGTTCTGTTGGCACAGGTGAGCCATTCATCAACGGCGGTTGGTGGCGTCATCATCGCTTTCAGCTTGCCCGCTGTGCTCTTTGGCGTGCCCGCCGGGGTGCTGGTGGACCGCATGGATAAACGCTTGATCCTCTGGGTCAGCAATGGTCTGCGGGCGGTGGCCTCCTTTGGCTTTGTCGTCGCGATCCTTTCTGACAGCCATAATTATCTGCTCATCTACCTGCTCACCTTCCTCATCTCGGTCATTGGGCAATTCTTTGGCCCAGCGGAGGGCACGGCCATTCCCTTGCTCGTTGGCGAGGGCGATCTGGTGCCCGCGCTGTCGCTGTTCAATGTCACGTTCTCGGTGTCCCAGGCGCTCGGCTTCATCATCTTGGGGCCTTTGATCGTGCTGGGGATGCCCACGGTCAGCTTTCCCATCGGCACCGCCGTGCTGACGCTCACCAGCATCCACTGGTTGTTCCTTTTCATCGGCTGCACCTATCTGATCTGTGCCTTCCTGACGTGGTCGATTCCGCGTGACACGTTGATCGGCGCGCGCAACCCCAACAGTCAGGCAACGGGGCAGCGCATCGGCAACGTGTGGCATGGTGTGGTGGAGGCGTGGACGTTCGTGCGGCATAATCGCCCCCTTTTCATCGCCGTGCTGCAACTGACCCTCGGCGGCTCGGTCATCACCATCATCTCGATGATTGCCCCCAGCTTCAGCGATCAGTTCATGCATCGGCCCGCAGCGCTGGCGGGGATCGTCTTCGTGCCCGCTGGCCTGGGGCTGATCTCCGGCTCAGTGCTGATGCCACGCATCATCGAGCGCCTGGGACTGAAGATCTCAGAAGGGGTAGGCGTGGTGGGCGTGAGCGGCTGCACGGTCTTGCTGACGCTGTGCCATTGGTTCGCCGTCCGCATGGACCCAGCGAACTGGCCCAACGATCCGCTTTACTTGCTGGCCGTGGTGGTGACGATCTTCTGCCTGGGCTTGTCGCTGGATCTCATCACCCTGCCCGCCCAAACGGAATTGCAACGCCGTTCGCCTGATTGGATCAAAGGGCGGGTGCTGGCGCTGCAAATGATGTTTCTCAATGCAGCGGCGATCCCGATCATCCTGGTCGTCGGCTCGGCGGCGGATACCATGGGGCTGCCCGTCGCCATGAATCTGATCGCCATCAGCGTCATCACCTTGGGCCTGGGCAGCATCTACCTGGCCGAGCAACCAGCAGGCTTCTTTAGCCATTTGCTGCGGCCCAAGGCTGCGGCCAGGCAGCCCGTGTTGCCTGAAGACGGCCCCAGTTTCAAGGGCGCGCAAAGCAATCCCCTGCCACGGGTGTTGTCACACGACCACGAGAGCGCCCCCGCAGCCACGCGCACGCCGAGCGGGGCCATCAACCGCCAGACACCCACACGGTGATGGGTGATGCGCTGGCCCCCGTGCAATTTCGCAACCCAGGAATGGCAGCATGACAATTGACCTGCCCCCCCAGCAGCCATGGTATATGGCGGCACAAGAGCGGTGGTTGACGTCGCGCCCACCGCAGCGCATCTTGCTGGGCTTGACCACGCCCATCGGGGACACCCTCTTCGCGCAACCTGTGATACGCGCGGTCCGGCGGCGGTGGCCCACAGCCCGCATCACCGCGTTGGTGCGGTCGCCCACGCCCCCGCTGGCCTACGCGAATCCGCTGCTCGACGAAGTGATCGTTTTCGACCGCACGCCTGGGCTGCCCTTCGTGGCGCGCACCGACATCACCTTAGCGCAGATCTTGCAGCGGCACTGCGACCTCTTCATCGGGCTGGCGACCAGCAGCAATGCCATCGCGTTGTTGACGGGCATTCCACGGCAGGTGTGGCAGCGCCTGCCCCTTTTCTTTTGGCTGTGGGGCACACTCTTTTACCCCAACTATACCGAACTGCACGCGGTGGAACTGTATTGGAAGGTCGTGCAGCCCTTGGGCCTGTTTCCCCAGGAGCCGAGCGATCACATCCCCTTTTGGGAAGTTCCTGCGACAGAGCAGATGGCGGCCCAGGCACGGCTGGCGGCGCTGGGGATCGCGCGCCCGAGCACTCCCGTGGTGCTGTTGCACCCCGGTGCCGCTGGCTATGAAGGGCACAAGCGCTGGCCCGCCGAACGTTTTGGCGCGCTGGCGCGGCACCTGTTGGCGACGGGCACACGGGTGATCGTCCTTGGTGGCCCACAAGACATCCCCCACGCCGATGAAATCGTGCGCGCCACCAACGGCCAAGCCATCTCACTGGCGGGTGCGCTGGGGCTGATGGAAAGTATCGCCCTCATCACTCAAGCAGATTGCTATGTGGGCTGCGACAGCGGACTGACCCATTTCGCGGTGGCGCTCGACATCCCCACCGTCGCGCTCTATGGCCCCAGCAGCCTGGCGCAATTCGGGCCACGCCCGCGCGATCCACGGCGGGTGCGCGTCGTGCTGCCACAGCCCTACCTGCCACCCACGGGATTTTTCATTGGCGCGGAATCCCTCTTCTTTCCGCCCCGTCACCAACGCACCGACCACATGCAGCATATCAGCGTCGCCCGTGTCGCCGCCGCGACAGAAAGTTTGCTGCGCGCCTTCAGCCCCGCCCCTGCTTGCGCTGGTACGCTGGAAGAGGAATAAGAAACTACGCGCCGCTCGTCGGGGGCCAGGTGCCCACCAGACTGGCTGGCAGAGCACCACCGCCAAGGAAGCTCAGCACCTGTGCGGTCATCTCATCGGGCGAGGGGGTGTCGTGCTCGAACCACCAATTGATTGCCCCCGTGATGACGCCCGTGATGAAGCGTGCCAGCAACGCGACGGAGGCTGAAGCGGGCAATCGCGCATCGGTTTGCGCCTGAAGGAGTGCCTGGGTGAAGCCATCGATGAGCAGGCTACGCGCGTTCCAGGTCTGCAAAGATTCATTGCGGTCCATCAGGGCCAGCCGAAAGAGATCCCGTTCCTCATACGCGGCGGTGAAGATGGTGTGCGCGGCCAGCGCCAGGGTTGGCTCAGCCACGCCATCAAGCTGGGCCAGCACACGGTTGCGCAGCCCGGCCAGCCCCTCACTGATCAGCGTGACAAAGGCCTCGTGCTTATCGCGGAAATAGAGGTAATAGGTGCCGACCCCCAGGTCGGCCCGCTGCATGATCTCAGCGATGCCCGCCTCGTGATACCCCTTCTCGGCAAAGACGGCCCGCGCCGCCGCCAAGATCTCGCCACGAGTGCGGGCCCGCCGCCGCGACAGTGCGGGATTATTAGCATCTGCGGTTGCATCACTTTTCATAGCATAGAGCGTACTGCATCGGCGTGCTGAAAGCAAGGGATGGCGAGAAAGCACCAGGATGCCACACGAACACAGGCCCCCTCACCATACATTGGCAAAGTGAGGGGGCACTGCGCTGGGCGAATCCTAGCGGGTCGAGGCGCTGACCGCCACCGGGCGGGTCATCATCTCATCTGCCAGACCATATTCCACGGCCTGCTGAGCCGAGAGGAAGTAGTTGCGATCCGAATCCAGCGTGATCTTTTCGATGGTCTGCCCCGTGTGGTGGGCCAGCATCTCATAGAGCGCCAAGCGCAGACGCACGATCTCGCGCGCGGTGATCTCGATATCCGTCGCTTGACCTTCCGCGCCACCCAAGGGCTGATGAATCAGCACGGTGGAATGCGGCAGCACATAGCGCTTGCCGGCTTGGCCAGCAGCCAGCAACACCGCGCCCATGCTCATCGCCATGCCCAGGCAAACGGTGGAGACCTCGGGCTGGATGAACTGCATGGTGTCATAGATCGCCAGACCTGCATAGACGCTGCCACCAGGGCTATTGATGTAGAGGTTGATGTCGCGGGTGGGGTCCTCGCTCTGCAAGAACAGCAACTGCGCCACCGCCAGATTGGCCACATGGTCATCCACTGGCGTGCCAATGAAGATGATGCGATCCTTCAGCAGGCGGGAATAGATGTCCATACCCTGCGTGCCACGGGGCGTCTGCTCGATGACATAGGGGATGGTGAGGCCGCTGGGCGTGGTAATCTTTTTCCCCGACGCGCTGCGGTAATCCGACAGAATCTCGCGGGGATCGAATTGTGAGCTCATGTGAGGTAACTCCTTTGGGAAAAGCGGGCGAATCGTGTCATGGGTGTGTTACGCCAATGCAGATCACGTGCCAGGGGCCACGAATCATCGCTCTGCTTACACTAAAGATATTGTACCACGCGGCTGCTCACGACGCCCTGGCCATTCGACCAGGGCCAACCACCCTGCGACCCACCGCCAGCGCAAGCGGCTAGCTGGCTACGTCACCCGGCACCGGCTCGTGGTGATGGGGGGGATTCACCACCGTCGTCGCCACCGTCAGTTGACCACCGACTGCCGGGATCTCAGTGATCGTCTGGCTGACCAGCTCGGCATCATCTTCTTTATCGCTGGCGAGCTTGCCGAGCACGCGGATGGTGATGCCCAGCGCGACGATGATGACGGCATCAATCCCAAGCTCGATCATCTTGCGCGTAAATTCGTCGGCTTTCAAGGTTTCGCCGGGAATGGAAAGCAACGCGCCGATCGAAAGAATGCCCCGCGTCGCCGAGATGATGCCAATGAATAAAAACGGCTTGACCGTCGTATCGCCTTCTTGCAAATAGGAGCGAATGGTGCCCAGCACCTCCATGATGATCAACACCAACAGCAGATCGCTGACAAAATCCAACACGTTTTGGGGAGTGATGTCGTAAAAAGCAACGTTGCGCCCAACACTTTGGATGAGATTCGAGAAACTGAGGAAGAGGGCGAGGATGGCCGCGAGGATGAATGCCAACCCAATGAAGATGTATACACCACGATCCAATATGCCGAAAATCCAGACAATGACATCACCACGCTTCTTGCTTGTCTCACGTGAGGTGGGCGTCTTCTTGACTGTGGGTGTCGACACGCTCGGCTCCTTTAGGTGACGCGACCGAAAACCACACGCGAACAGTTGCGTGCAGTAGTGACAGCGTAGTCATACATGGCAGCCAAACACAAGAGCGCGCGTGGCGGAAAGTCCCATGTCATATTGCATGCGTTGTATACTGTAAAGAAATATAGACCGCGTGTCTCTATGCTCATCTATTTGGCCTCTTTTCTGCGTACAGCCTCTTTTTGGAGCAGGCGATCATACTGGTGGTGGCTGGGGGTAGGTAATGCAATTCCTTCGTTCTCGTAATGGACAGATCATCCTTGGCATTGTGGGCGTCGTGGCGGTGGCACTGGTGATCACGCTGATCGTGTGGATCAGCCTCAGTGGCGCGTGGCCGCTGGTGCGCGACATCGCCCTGGTCGTGCTGGCACTGGTTTCGTTGGTGCCGCTGTTGGCGCTGTCCTATGCTGTCTTTGAGGTGGCGCGCACGGCCCTGGCGCTGAAAAAAGAACTGGTGCCGGTGCTGGATGAGCTGCGTGAGACGACGCACACCCTGCGCCAGACGGCCCGCGTCGCCAACGACTTTACGGTCAAGCCAGCGGTCAAGACGGCCAGCTTCATGATGGGCTTTTCGCAAGCCACCAGCGTCATTCTGGGGCAGGGCAACGCCCGCAAGCGGCAGGCTGATCGCCGCCGCAAATATGAGGAAGCGAAAGCGCGCGGCGAGGTCGAAGACACCGCGCCGGAGGCCGATCATGTTGACCCTCGCTGAAGCCCCCTCCCCCATCGACGGGCTGGCCAGTGCCGCTGGAACGCTACTGACCATCGAACTCTTCTTCATCATCGTGCTGCTGGCCGCGCTGATGGTGCTGCTCGCCCTCGGCTTCAAATGGCTGCACGACCACGTCATTCCGCTGTTGCAGCAATACCTGCCCTATGCCAAAGACGCGCTGGGCACCACCGACCGCCTATCTGGGCAGTTCGTGGATATGCTGGCCGCCATCTATGGCCGCCGCAAAGGCGTCGAAGAGGCCGTGCGCTCGTTCGTCGATGCCTTGGGGCCACTGGCGAGCGGCATCTTCACCACAACACCGCCACCCCACGAACCCACCCCAGACGCGCCCACAGCGGATGACGCTGCGCCCACGAACGCTCCCGCGTAGAATTGCCACGGCGTTCCCTCGTGCGCTACAATGATGGTCACGGAGCGCGCCGCCCAGGCATTGCGCCCGCAACCGCACAGGGGGGATCGAGGATGCGTCATTCCAACACACCACGCAGATGGTGGTGGTGGCTCGTGGGGATGCTTACACTCTGCGGTTGCGCCCCCCAAAGCAGCACGGCGCAGCCGATTGTCACCCCCACACTCTCCGCTGCTCGCACCGCCACGCCACAGGTCACCAGCACGCCCATCATGACCCCCAGTGGCAATGCGCCAGGGTGGACGAGCGTTTCATCCGCCAATTGGAGCGGCTACACGCTCCCCCCCGTTGGCGTCACCGGGGTGCGCGCGCAGTGGACCGAACCCCAACTTTCAGGCACGCCCGACACCTCCTCGGCCATATGGGTCGGCATCGGTGGCTGGGATGCAACCTTCAACGATGTGGTCCAGGTGGGGGTGCGCCCCTATCTGCGTGTGGATGGCACCCAAAGTCATCGCATTTGGTACGAAACGTTACCACCCAACTCGTGGCATCTCACCGACCTGACCGTCGCGCCAGGTGATGCCATCACGGCGAGCGTCACGCTGGTGCCTAGCAGCACGAACCAGTGGCAGCTCGCGCTGCATGACACCACCAGCGGCGTCAGCTTTGCCCAAACCGTCACGCACACATCAGCCCGCAGCTATGCCGACATCATCGTGGAAGATCCAAACGCCACCACGAATAACGGCCCACCCTATTATGCCTTCACCCATTTCAGCCCCATCACGTTCACCAGTGCCCAGGTCAACTATGGGGGTGGCTGGGTAGCGTTTGGCCACATCGCCGCCCTCCAAGTGCGCATGGTGCAAAACAACGCCACCGTGGCGCAGCCAGGGCCGCTCGTAAACGACACCTTTACCGTGCAGCGCGGCAGCTAAAGGAAGATACCATGGTGACGACGACACTGCGCGCACGCCTGGGGGGCGTCTGGGCACTGCTGCACCCAGGGCCAAGTCTGTTGACGGTCGCTGCTTATGTGCTGTGCGCCATTGTCGCGGCGGCGGGGCGACCAAACCCCATGCGCCTGGGGGTGACAACGCTGGGGCTGGTGTGCATGCAATTCGCCATCAGTGCCCTCAATGACTATTGCGACCGCGAAACCGACCGCCGCAATGCCAAAAAACGCAAGCCGCTGGTGTTGGGTCTGGTTTCCCCCGCCGCCGCGCTCGGCATCACTGCCGTGCTGAGTCTGGCGATGTTCGCGCTGTTCGCGCCCTATGGCTGGGGCGCCGTCGGCCTCGCGGGCACCTTCCTGGCGCTCGGCTTCGCCTATGATCTGGGCATCAAGTCGACCCCCATCAGCGGCGTGATGCATGGGCTGGCCTTCCCCACCCTGCCGCTGCTGGCGTGGGACGTCTTCGCGCACCTGCGGGGCGAACTCTTCTGGGTTTTGCCCATCGGCATGGCGCTGGGCATCGGCCTGCATCTGGCAGACGCGCTGCCCGACGCCGAGGCGGACGCGGCGGCGGGGGCACATGGGCTGACACAGGCGCTGGGGCGCGCGGCGCTGCCGGTGTGTTGGGGAGCGTTCGCAGTGGCGGCGGTGATCGTCGCGGGGCTGGCAGCGACGCACCCCCGCCCCACTCGACTTCCGGCCTTGATTGTGCTAGAAGCGCTGGCGCTTGCTCTGGTGGCCACGGCGCTCATCACATTTGGACGGCACACCACCGAGGCGGCGCGCTGGCGTCAAAATTTCCTCCTGCTGGTTGGGGCCGCGTTGGCCACCGTTGTCGCTTGGTTCACCGTCATCGCTTGAAAAGAGGATCGCATGTCTGCCCATCCCCCTGTGTTCGCTACCATTGCCGACCTGACCACCCCCCAGACGCTGACGGCGTTGCTGGGAATATCCGATGGTCCGTGGCAGTTACGCCGCGCACCGATGAGCGGGGGACTGAGTGGCGCGACATTGGAACGCCTGACACTCTCGGATGGCGACCGCTATGCCGGAGCCATCCTCAAGCGCATCGATCCACGGGCGAATTGGCTGATGCGGGCGTCGGGCGACACCGCGCTGCGTGAGCTGCGCCTGACGCAATCCCCCCTGTGGGAGGCCCTCCCCAACGCGGTCTGGGACCCGGTGCTGGGCGTGGCGACCGAGGACGGCGTGGGCGCGCTGCTGTTGCCAGATCTTTCTCCGGTCGTTTACCCCGCGTCACTGTGCTATGATCCCGCAGATGACGATCTGGTAGCCCGCATCTTGGATCGAATTGCCAGCCTGCATGCCACGCTGTGGGAGCACCCAGCGTTGCGCGCGCAAGAGTGGCTGACATCCCCAGCCGCTGCTTATTTCGCGCTGGCACCTGATCGGCTGAGCCAAGCGACATATCCACCAACCGAGGAAGATACCTATGGCGATCAGGCGACGCGCATGTGGCCCTTCCTCTGGAAGTTTATCGATGGCGCAGATGCCGATCCGCTCTGGCACACGTTGGCACGTCCCGAGGCGCTGCTGGCGGCCTCGGCGGGCGCACCCGCGACGCTGGCCCACGGTGACACCTGGGTGGCGAATATGGGCGGCCTGACCCCCAGCGCCATCCCCACGTCCGACCCCGCCGCCGAACGGTTGGTGCTGCTCGACTGGGCCTTGGCTACGGCAGGGCCAGCCACCTTCGATAGTTTGTGGCTGGCCCAGACCTGGCGCGCCCTCGACCCCTACGTCGTCTTGGCGCAGCATCGGGCAGCCTTGCTGCGTCACGGCGTCACGACGGTGGCAGACGATGCCACCTGGGCGTTGCTGGCTGATCTGGGATGGGTGCGCACCTTCTTCATGGGGGCCGAGTGGATGGTCCGCGATGTGCGCGGGGCAACGACGGATGAAGAAGACGCGAAGGCCCGCGCACGCCTCAACTCTTGGAGCCACCACACGGTGGAGATCCTGGCGGAGCGTGGATGGTGATGCCGCATAGCGGCCAGAGCCAGCAATGGCGACGGCGTCATGAGGCCGCCGGAGGTGGCGCATCCATAGCTGGCTGGGGCGTATGCAGGGGCAACCTGACCGTGAAAGTGGTGCCCACCCCCAGCACCGAGTTGACAAAGATGTGGCCATCATGGGCCTGCACAATGGCACGCGTGATGTAAAGCCCCAACCCAAGCCCCTCGCGATGCCCTTCCCCCATATGTTGACCGCGATAGAAGCGCTCGAAGAGGTAGGGCAACTCCTCGGGGGGGATACCTGGGCCAGTGTCGGTCACCACAATGTGCAACTGGTCACCATCGACGATTTCGGCAGACACGGTCACCAAGCTCATGGGCGGCGAATATTTGAGGGCATTGCTCACCAGATTCGCAATGACTTGCCACAAGCGGGTGGCGTCCCACTCTCCCCAAAGGCCCGCGTCTGGGCAGAGAATGGTGACGGGACGACGCCACTGGATCGTCTCTGCATCGGTTGCCTCGCGGATGATCATGGCGGCATCACATGGCTCAGGATAAATATGCAGGCGCTCTCCCTGGATGCGCGTCATATCCAACACCGCCGCCATCAGCGCGTTCAGCCGTTGCGTATAGCGGATGACATCGCGCACCAGGGGCAGGGCTTCGCCCATCCGTTCGGGCTGCTGCAAACGGCGCTCGGCCATCTGCGCCGCCACGAGAATGGGTGTCAGGGGCGCGCGTAACTCATGCCCCGCAATGCTGAGGAAATCATCCTTCATTTGTTCGAGACGGCGTTGCTGAGTCACATCGCGATACACCGTCACGACGCCGATGATGTCGCGATTGCTGTCATAGATAGGCGTGGCGCTGTGGTTGAGGATGCGATCTAGCCCGTCCAAGCCACGCACCAACACATCTTGTGAGGTAATTGACCGCCCGGTCAGGGCCAGGTTTGCAGGCCAACGCTCAGGGGGGATGGGGTGGCCATCCAGGCTGCGCGGTTGCAGCAACGCGCTCCGCTCTTTCAGCGAGGAACGATAGAATTCTGGAAAGAGATCCGCTGCAAAGAGCCGGCCAAGTGCCGCGTTCGTCAGCACCACACGCCCATGACGATTGGTGATGATGACGCCATCAGCCATGGCTTCGATCAGGGGGCCAAGCTCACGCGGCAAGGGATCGGTGCGCCGCCGGGGGGCGCGGCGACTACGTGGCGCACGTCCGGGCTGATCATTCTTTTCTGGGGAGGTCTCTTTTGGCATCGTCGGCCTCCTGCCATGATGATGCATGAATCTACAACGTGTTCCCTTGCCACCAGTATCGCACACCTCAGCAATAGCCAGTCGTTGTAGGGGCACAAGTGGTACCCGCCGCACAGCCCAAAAACATGAAGCCTCCCCATTTTGCTAGCACGCTGTGTGGTGCTGGGATGTTAGACTACGTCCGTACCACAGGGGGCAGCGCTCCTGTGCCTGGTGAATAGCAAAGGAGAACATAGCATATGCTTGCACGCGAGTCAACCAACGGGCGTGAGACAGGGCGCGTCGAAGCGTTTAGCGACGGGGTGTTTGCCATCGCCATCACCCTGCTCGTCCTCAACATCCATGTGCCCAGTGGGCGAGCGGAGGATCTGGGGCAGCAGTTGCTGCAAGGTTGGCCAACCTATGTCGCCTATGTGCTTAGTTTCGTGACTGTGTTGCTGATGTGGGTAAGCCATCATGCCATGTTTCGCAGCATCGTACGCGTTGACCATGGCTTTTTGCTGCTCAATGGCGTGCTGTTGATGCTGATCGCAGTGGTACCCTTTCCTACCTCACTGCTGGCCAGCTATATTGGGACAGGGGCCGCCCTCGCCGCAGCGGTGTATAGTGGCACATTCTTCCTGGTGGCCGTCTGTTTTAGCGGGCTATGGTGGTACGCCGCCGCGCATGGATTGATGGCCCCTGTGTCTGATCCCGCCTTTGCTCGGCGAACGGCGCGCCGCTATGCCAGTGGACCTGTGCTTTACCTTGTTTCGTTTGCCCTTGCTTTCATCAATATCTTTGCCAGCCTGGCGATCTACATCGCGCTTCAGATCTTCTATCTATTTCCGCCACCACAACCCACCAACGCCACCAGCGGTGCCGCAGCGCCACGACCAGCCAGCTAGAGAATTGTCACCACGCCAGCCGCTCTCGCGTCCAAAGAGGGAGAAAGGGAGCGAAATGCCCATGCATCTGGAAGACCTGCTGACCAACAAGCGCAGCCGCCTCGCGCTGGGGGGGCTGCTGCTGGCGAGCTTCAGCATCATCTGGTGGGTGGGGGCGGATGTTGGCCAGGTGGGTCACATCGGAGCGGACCTGCGCGCCTATCTGGATGGCGCACGCAGCATCGC
>JACDGC010000779.1 GCA_013815535.1 Ktedonobacterales bacterium | reverse complement strand
CGCTTGCGCTTCACCTACACCGAGGCCACGGGGTTGGCGGTGCTCGAAGAGCAACCCACCGAGAAGTTCGCGCTCCCCGGCGTGGCACTGCCCGATGCCAAACCTCACGCCCAGGCGCGGCTGACCGTGCTGACGGGACCCGAAGCGGGGCGCAGTTGGCCGGTGACGGGGGGCGTCGTCAACATTGGGCGCGGGCAAAATAACCTCGTCAGCCTCCCCCACCCATCCGTCTCGCGCGCCCATGCCCAGTTGGTCGTGCAAGCGACTGGCATCTACATCCAAGATATCGGCAGTGCCAACGGGGCCAGTGTCAATGGTGAGGCCCTCACTTCTCCGCATTTGCTGCACGATGGGGATCACATCCAGATCGGCGATATCTTGCTCATCATCAACATCGAGGCGGCGACCAATACGCTTAAGCCCGAGGACGCCCCCACCCAGCGCCTGCCCGCGACCCAGGCGGGTGCGTCCGCCACCCCGCCTGCTTATCGTGGTGCGATGACGCGTCCCGGCGTTGGGCCGCGCCCATCGTCGTCGCCTGACGCCGCCGAAGCACCTTCCCAGTTTCGCCCCCCCCAGACCACGCATCCGTTGCCCTCTAGCGGCGACCGTTCCCTCCCGCGCTTCCGCCCCCTCGTCCGGCCCGAAGACGAATCCCCCCAGGGGGAATGAGCGCCAGACCGCCCTGCCAGAGCGCGTCGAAAGCATGCGCTCTTCGCCCCTATCTCGAACCCGCCCCTGCCTTGGCGGGGAGATCGCCGTGCGCCATAATCACGCCTCTGTAACGCTGAGTGCGTATGCTCTGCTCATGAAGACGCCCCTACTAGCCACGATGCCGCTGGCCCTGAGGCCCTCCGCCAGCGCCCTGCCCAGGGGGCAAGTTTGTGCGCTGCCCGCGCGCCACCAAGGGAGCAGATCATGCGCCATTTTCAGGAAGTCAGCCCATACGCCCCCAGCAGTGCTCTGCTGGGCTACTATCTCCGCGACATCCAAACTCCGCCGCGCCTCGCGCACGCTGAGCAAAACGAGCTTGCTCGCCGCGCGCAGGCCGGGGAGGGTGCCGCCCGTGCGCAGTTGATCGAGGCCAACCTCGGGTTGGTCATTGTCATCGCGCGCGAATATCGTTCGTCGCGCATTGCCCTGATCGATCTCATCCAAGAAGGCAACCTTGGCTTGATGCATGCCGTCGAAAAGTTCGACCCCCAGCGCGGCATCCGTTTCAGCACCTACGCCGCCTGGTGGATTCGTCAAGCCGTGAGGCGGGCTGTGCAGATTCAGGGGCGTTTGATCTATCTGCCAGATCGCGCGGTGGAGCAACTTCAGCGGCTACGGCGTGCCGCAGCGGAGATTGCCCAGCAGACGGGGCACCCCGCTAGCACGCAGGAATTGGCGGTGGCTTGTGCCATCTCGGTGCGCAACGTGGTGCATCTGCTGCAATATGCCGCCGAACCAGTGTCATTGGACGCCCCCACTCATGAAGACCGCACGCTGGCCATCCATGAGATCACTCCCGCTGCCCGTTCGCTCAGCGAGTTCGCTGCGCCCGCAGCGTCGACCCTCACTGAAGATTTGGGGGAACTGTTGGCTTCGCTCAATCCGCGTGAGCAGCACATCATCGAACTGCGCTTTGGCTTGCTGGATGGCCACTGCCTCACCCAGGCCGAGACGGGGGCGCAATTGCATCTGTCGCGGGAACGCATCCGTCAAATCGAAAACGCTGCATTAGCCAAACTGCGCCATGCCTTTCATGAACGCGCCACTGCGGTTTAATGGGGGGCTACGCCAGTGTCGCTATCTGCGGTACAATACGTGGCACCATCTCGTCGTGAAAGCTGGTGCCATTGATGCTACCGCGTTCCTATCTCTTCGTCCCCGGAGATCGCCCTGACCGTTTCGAGAAGGCGCGCATGGCGGGCGCGCACGTTGCCATCCTTGATCTTGAAGACGCTGTCGCGCCGGAACACAAAGACCATGCCCGCACGCAGATTGCGGCCTGGCTGGCTGAAATGCGCCCGATGTATGTGCGCATCAATGGCCCGTTGACGCCGCAGTTCGCTGCGGATCTGGCGGTGTTGGCGCTGCCAGGGGTGGCGGGTGTGCTGGTGCCCAAGGTCGAAGCGCCTGGGGATCTCGCCGCTGTGGCGGCGGCGCTGCCGGGCGATGCCCCCATCGTGCCCATCGTGGAAACGGCGCGGGGGGTGTGGGATGCCCAAGCCATTGCGGCGCACCCACGCGTCCCGCGCCTCATCTTTGGCTCGTGGGATTTTGGGCTGGATGTTGGCATCCCTGGTGACGGCATCGAATTGCTCTATGCGCGCTCACACATCGTGCTGATGTCGCGCTTGGCTGGCAAGCAGCCTCCCGTGGATGGCGTCACCACCGCGTTGGAT
>JACDGC010000778.1 GCA_013815535.1 Ktedonobacterales bacterium | reverse complement strand
ACCTATGGCTTCGCCTCCATGCTGATCAAGATCTTGATCGACGAGCACCCAGATGACATCGCCGTGGCCTTTGACCGCCCCGCCCCCACATTTCGGCATCTCGATTACCAGCCCTATAAGGCCCAGCGCCCCGCCATGCCAGAACATCTGCGCCCCCAGTTTGGGCGCATCCGCGAATTAGTGCGCGCCTTCAACATCCCCATCTTCGAGATGGATGGCTTCGAGGCGGATGACGTGCTGGGCACCCTCGCCCGTCAGGCGACCACGCTGGGACTGCACACCATCATCGTCACTGGCGATATGGATACGATGCAACTTGTCGGCCCATCGGTCGAGGTGCTGACCGCGCGCAAAGGCATCGGCGACATCAGCCGCTATGATGTCGAAGCCGTCAAGACGCGCTATGGCATCGGGCCAGAGCTAATCCCCGACTGGAAGGCCCTCACGGGTGACACATCCGACAACATCCCCGGCATCCCCGGCATCGGCGACAAAACCGCGACCAAGCTGCTGCAAGCCTACGCGACGCTGGAAGGCGTGCTGGCCCATGCGGCGGAGTTGCCCCCACGTCAACGCCAGGGCCTGACGGAGTTTGCCGACCAGGCACGCAAGAGCAAGTGGCTGGCAACCATCGTCACGGATGTGCCCGTCACGCTGGACCTCGCCACCACGAAGACTCACGATTTCGACCGCGCCGTGGTGCAAGAACTCTTCCGCGAACTCGACTTCCATAGCCTGATCGACCGCCTCGGCAAGGTCCCCCATGGCATCGACTCCGGCGCGGGGAACACCCAGGCGCTCCCCACCAACGCGCTGCAGCGCCAGCAATCCGGCACAGCAGCGGGCACAGCCACCCTCGTAGCCCCAACTGAACCCGCTGACGAAGCTCAAATGGCTCTCTTTACTCTGGACCCACTGCCGCCCGAAGAAGGCAGCGCCCCCGTCAAGGTGGCGGGTGAGGGCGACACGCAAACGGCCATCGTCAATGATGAACGCACCCTGGCGGTGTTGGCGCAAAGCCTGCGGCGCGCGGGCCGCTTCGCTTTCGATGTGGAAACCGATGCGACCGATCCCATGTTGGCCAACCTCGTTGGCATCTCGTTGGCGATGGGTGCCGCCGAGGCGTATTACATCCCGGTCGGCCATGTGACGACAGCGGCGGGGGAAGAACCCGGGCGGCAACTCACGCTCGCCACGGTGCAACAGCATCTGGGTCCGGTGCTTTATGATGCAGGCATCGCGAAGGTTGGCCACAACGCCAAATATGACGCGCTGGTGCTTGGCCGCCACGGCATGCCCGTCGAGGGCATCACCTTCGACACGATGGTGGCGGCGTATCTGACCGACCCAGGTCGCCATGGTCTGGGGTTGAAAGAGCAAGCCTTCGAGGTTTTGGGGATTGTCATGACGCCGATCAAAGACCTCATCGGCACGGGACAAAAGCAGATCACCATGGGCTATGTGCCCGTGCGCCGCGCGGCGGACTACGCGGGCGCGGATGCCGACATGACGTGGCGGTTGATGGAGCCGCTCGACCGCCAGATGCGCCAATTAGCGGTATGGGATATCTTCGACAAGATCGAGATACCCCTGCTGCCTGTGTTGGGGCGCATGGAGCGCACGGGCATCCTGGTGGACCCCGCCGTGCTGACGCGCATGGCCGTGGAACTGGCCGAGCAACTGGCCGCGCTTGAAACCGCCATCTATGACGCCGTTGGCCATCCGTTCAACATCAACTCAACCAAGCAACTTGGCGACGTGCTCTTTGGTGAATTGGGCTTACCGACAGGCCGTAAAACCAAAACGGGGTATTCCGTCGATGCCGAGGTGCTGGAATATCTGCGCGGCAAGCACCCGGTGCTGGATATGGTGCTGGAATATCGCACTCTGGGCAAACTGAAGAGCACCTACGTCGATAACCTGCGCGAACTGATTCACCCAGAAGATCAGCGCATCCACACGTCCTTCAACCAGACCATCGCCAGCAGCGGACGCCTGAGTTCGGTGAACCCCAATCTGCAAAACATCCCCATTCGCACCGAAGTGGGCCGCCAGATTCGCCGCGCCTTCGTGGCCGCGCCAGGTTGCGTGCTGATGGCCGCCGACTATTCACAGGTGGAATTGCGCATCCTGGCGCACATCACCCACGAACCAGAACTCGTCGCCGCGTTCGAGGCTGGCGACGACGTCCACCGCGTCACCGCCAGTCGCCTTTATGGGATCGATCCTGCCGACGTGACGAAGGATCATCGGCGCATGGCCAAGACGGTGACCTATGCCATCATCTACGGGCAGTCGCCCTTCGGCCTGTCGCGCACCTCGGGCCTCTCGAATGAAGAAGCGCGCCACTTCATCCAGACTTTCGAGGCCACCTTCCCGCTCGTCAAGGAATATGTG
>JACDGC010000777.1 GCA_013815535.1 Ktedonobacterales bacterium | reverse complement strand
GCGATGAACCTCTTACGCTTGATCGCCTGGCAGAATGATATCCCACTCGCACGGACACGCCACTCCCCATTTCTTCTGCTCATGCAAGCTACCGGCTAAACCTTTTTCGACTTCGCCACCAGTATCTTCTTTGATAAATCATCGTTGTGATGACTATAAAAGAAGATTCCAGAACCAAAGATTGCGGAAGCCAATCGGGCTAGTATCCCTCAGGACTATTCTACACAGGCCAGGCAGGGGGGAGTTGGCGCTCCGCCAAGGGCTTGACGGCGGCGGGGCGTGCCAACAGGCGCGCGGCCCGCGCCGCGCGGCCCATGCGGCGTGCCGCACGGACGACGGCGGCAACTTTGGAGACACCCCCCACCACTGGCAACATCGCCACCGCATTGAGAGCGGCCCCGAGATTGTCGTGCTGCTGGTGATCTGCGATGAGGTCGCGCAGGGCACACACGGTGCTGATGCCAGGGATGAAGCCAAAAACTAATTGGGTCAATCGTCCTGCACCGCCCATCTCTGGCGCGAAATCGCCCCTGATGGCGCCTTGAAGAATGTCATCTAAAACGGTGAGATGCGGTTCATTTGCCACAGCATTGCTATCCTTTTCGTATGTCTCAAAATGTGCTCCCAAAAACTGGCAGCACACAATCATCCTGCCCTCTCTATTATCCCACGTATGATCCATGGGAGGCCACTGCCAGGAATTCTGCATCGGCGCAACTGAACGTCGGCGACAGGGCTGTAAAATTTTTCACAAATTCGAGCTTTCTCATGGAATCCTTAGCTTGGGCGGGCTATACTTGCCTATTAAAGCATCATAGGATGCCTCAGCAATTGGCAGGTGCTCGTGATGGCAAATTCCCTTCTGATGGGCGAGCAGGGACGTTCGACCTCGCACACACTGACATCTTTGTGGCTGGCACGCGGCCAGGCCATGGTGCGCGGATTGTTGCCGCCGCTTGCCCCATTGAGGGCACCGCCGCCACGTCGGCAGGAACGCATCGGACTGGTGGGAGTTGTCATCATTGGCGTGGTGTACACCACCATCCTCTTTACCTACATGTTTCGGTTACATAACGGTGAGGGGACGCACGGCGAAGATCTGGGCATCATGGATCAGGTGCTGTGGAATACGGCGCACGGCAATTTTTGGCACCAGACGATCTGCAATCCCATCAGTGACCTCAACTGCCTGGGAAACGTGTCGCGGTGGAGCATTCACTTCGAGCCGTCGATGCTGCTGCTGGTGCCGTTCTATTGGTTCGGCGGCGGGCCGCACGTGCTGCAATTTGTGCAGGTTGCTGGAGTGGCACTTGGGGCGTTGCCCGCCTATTGGCTGGGGAGCCGCCGCTTGGGGCACATCGCGTGGGGGTGGGCGCTTGCGCTGGCCTATCTGCTGATGCCCGTGCTCTACTCCGCAGTGACCACTGATTTTCATATGGTGACGCTGGCCGCGCCAGCCCTACTCTTCGCGCTCTACTTTCTTTATACGCACAACAATCGGGGCCTGATCATTGCGTGTCTGTTCGCCTTGGGCACGAAAGAGCAGATCGCGCTGGATGTGTTCATGCTGGGCGGCGCGGCCATCCTGTTGCAGCGCCGCTATCGGGTTGGGCTAGCGCTGGGGGGGCTGGCCATTGCCTGGGCGGTGGTCGCGTTGAGCGTGATTCATTTCACCAGCCCACTGGGGGCCTCACCCACAGCAGCGCGTTATGACGGCCTCGCCGCGACGCTGGCACGACTGCCCCAGATCTTGCTGGACCCCGCTCGGCGCGGCTACCTGGTCAAGTTGTTGTTGAATGCGGGGGGGGTGGGCATCCTGGCACCATGGGCGCTGCTGTTGGCGGCACCCGCTATCTTGCTCAACGTGCTCAGCAATACCCCCGCGCAATACTCCGGGCAACATCAATATAACGCCGATATCGCGCCATTTTTGCTGATCGCTTTGCTAGAGGGCACCGTTGTGCTGCTGGCATTCGTAGCGAGGGTGCGTCCCCGTTTCGCTGCATTGATCGCGTGGCGGCAGGCGCGGCAACCGGCGTTGGCAGCTTTGGTGGTGGTGATTACGCTGGGCGGGTTAGGGGTGACGGGGGTGACCCAGGCCGCCGAGACGCGGGCGCAGTACCTGTGGCAGACCTGGCCAGGCCCCACCGCGCACACCAAATTGTTGCCGACAGTGCTGGGAATCGTCCCCGATGATGCGGCGGTCGCGGCGCAGGCAGAGTTAGTGCCACACCTCAGCCATCGTGCCTTGATCTATCAATTCCCGGATGGCATCGCCGAAGCGGACTTCATCGTCTTGGATACGAAGAGTGATTATTATCCCGAACCGACTTGGGCACACTACCAGGACGATGTGCAAACGTTGCTGCATGACCCGCAGTATACCGTGTTGTATGATAA
>JACDGC010000053.1 GCA_013815535.1 Ktedonobacterales bacterium | reverse complement strand
GACCATACCCGCTGTGTTGCGCGCGATGATGTCGAGCTTCACATCTGGCCCCAGCGGAATCTCGCGGGTATGCACCAGCAAGATCGCCTCGCGACCCGGACGGTCGGGGCGGTCCACCACGACGCGGCGGTCAAAGCGACCGGGGCGCAGCAACGCGGGGTCCAACACATCGGGGCGGTTCGTCGCAGCCAGCACCACGATGGCGCTGCGCGAGTCAAAGCCGTCCATCTCGACGAGAATCTGATTGAGGGTCTGCTCGCGTTCGTCGTTGCCGCCGCCCAGTCCCGCGCCGCGCTGGCGACCGACGGCGTCCAGTTCATCCACGAAGATGATGCAGGGCGCGCTCTTCTTGGCTTTGTCGAAGAGGTCGCGCACGCGGCTGGCACCGACGCCCACCAGCATCTCGACGAATTCCGAGCCGGACATCGAGAAGAAGGGCACATCGGCCTCGCCCGCCACGGCCTTCGCCAGCAGCGTTTTACCCGTGCCGGGAGGGCCAACGAGCAGCACGCCGTGGGGGATCTTGCCACCCAGGCGCTGATAGCGGTCGGGGGAGCGGAGGTAATCTACGATCTCTTCCAGGTCGACCTTGGCTTCCTCAGCCCCGGCGACATCGGCGAAGGTCGTGCGCGTCTTGCCACCCGTGTAGAGGCGCGCGCGGCTTTGGCCAAAGCTGAACAGGCCCTGTTGCGCGCCCGCTTGGCGGCGCGTCAGCCACCAGAACGCGCCAATGATCAGCAGCACGGGGAGCAACTGAATCAGTAGCGAGCCGATGAAGTTGCCACTGCCGCCGCCAGTGGGGGCCGTCCCTTCGACCTGCACGCCATCGTTGCGCAGTTCGGTCGTGGGGTTTTCCGTCCCGACGTTGGGCACATAGGTCGTGAAGCTCGTCCCCGACTTGCTGTGGTCAACATCCGAGGCGGTCTTCGCCTTGAAAGAACCCACGATCTGGGTATCGTTGAATTTGACCTTAGTGACATTGCCAGCTTTGGCTTGCTGCAACATATATGAATAACTGATGTTCATGCCGCTGCTCCCGAAATTCGGTGAGATGACGGCAAAGACCAGCCAACCTACCAGCAAAACCCCCATTACCAACCACAGGAGCATCGTTCCGTTGAACGGCGTCGGCGATCCCGTTGGTGGTTGCCCCGGACCACCGGGACCCGCGTTTCCTCCCTGACGGGAATCGCGCTGGTTGTCGCCCGAGGGGCGATCAGGTGCGTTCATCATCGCTTGCTCCTTGTTATGCCTGCGGCGCGCCTCCCTGCTTGGGGGACGTTTGGTCTCACCTGAGTCACGTCGCAGCCTGGATGCCAATGTGTATGGGTGAATGCCGAGAGGGATACACCAACGGCGTGCATTGTGCAAATTATAGTGCTTGCCTGGATTGACCGAATTGCTTATACGCGGCATCCTGCAAGATACGCCACTATGTATTATACGATCAGGCACGGTGGCATACCATAGCCATTAGCCCAAAAAACCGCCGCAACTTGACGGAATCTTTACTGAAGAGGCACCCATGACGTATGATGGGGCGAAAAAGGGGGCGAAGGGCAAAACCATGCGACGAATAGCGATTTTGGCCGAGGGGCAATTCACCATGCATGGGGCCAAGACGGCCTTGGGGGTGCTGCGCTTCAGCCCTGACCAGACCGTGGCCGTCATCGACAGCACGCGTGCCGGGGGCGATGTCGCCGCCGCGTTGGGGCTGCCCAATGTTGGCGTGGGCGTCCCCGTGGTGGCGGGCATCGAGCAAGCATTGGCGCTGCGCCCCACCGATCTGCTCATCGGCATCGCCCCCATTGGCGGCAAATTGCCCGAAGACTGGCGGCCCATCTTGTTGACCGCGCTGGCGGCCAAGCTCAACGTCATCAGCGGCCTGCACGTCTTCTTGGATGATGACGCCGAATTGCACGCGGCGGCGGTCGCCAGTGGCGCGACCATCTGGGACGTGCGCCGCCCGCGCCCCGAATATGCGCAGCGCATTGGCGAGGGCGCGGCTCATCGCGCGGGCAGCCACACGGTCTATTTCGCGGGCAGCGACTGTGACGTGGGCAAGATGACCGGCGCGCTCACCCTGAATCAAGCAGCGCTGGCGCGTGGCTGGCGCACCGCCTTTGCCGCCACGGGGCAGACGGGCATCATGATCACGGGCGAGGGTGTGCCCACTGACCGCATCATCAGCGATTTCGTCAACGGCGCGGTGGAAAAGTTGGTGCTGGATCTGACCGAGCAATACGACTGGGTTTTCGTGGAGGGTCAGGGGACGCTGTGCCACCCAGCCTACTCGGCGGTGACGTTGGGGCTGGTGCATGGTGCGCGGCCTGACATGCAGATTCTGTGTCACGAGGCCGGGCGCACGCACATCTATCGCTATGACGCCATCCCCCTGCCCACGTTGGCGCAACTGGTGACGATGTATGAGACGGCGGCGGCGTGGTTGCACCCCGCGCCTGTGGTTGGCATCGCGCTCAACACTGCTTACCTCGACGAAGACGCCGCGCGGGCAGCGGTGGCGGCGGCCACGGCAGAGACGGGGTTGCCCGCCACCGACCCAGTGCGTTTTGGTCCGGACCCGCTGTTGGCGGCCCTGGAACGCTTCGTTGCATGACATTCGTCATAATGTCGCCCTTGACGAATGCCCGCTCCATCGGATACTATCCCGGACGATGAATGCATCCCGCTCGCGCGGCGCGCGGAGCCCCAAAGGAGCCACCCTGGATGACTAAAGAGTCGGAAGTATCCGCCCGACCGCCTGTAGAGATGCGCCGCAAACGCCGCCCGCCCACCGTCGAGATCGTCGCCAGCCCCACGTATGATCTGTTGCTGAGCCTTTTCATCGTCTTCTCGAATCCTGCGACGCATGATTTCGAGCTTGATCCCACGTGGATCGCCAAAGCGCGGGCCGCCTGCCCCCCCGAGCATCTGGCAACGCTCGCCTTCTTTTTTGGCGACGAAGACGAGGCCCAGTGGGGGGCGGCCCGGCTGTGCGGGTTGCTGTGGCAAGCGCCCGACCCCATGGACGTCAGCGCGACGCTCGATTGGTTGGCGGCGTTGCCCGTCGCCGACATCTACGCGATTTTGCTGGAACGTGACGGCCTGGGTGATGATTGGCTGGATACCGTCCGGGGCATCTTGGCGATGCCCGCTGGCGGCAGTAAGGCGAAGATCGAGCAGCACACGCGCGCCATCAGCACCTTTGCACGCCGCTTTCCCCAGGGCGAACGCGAGGCGGTGACGCATTTCTTGACGGCGCCAGAGGATGAACGCCGCCGCCTCATCACGGCTGTGCGCGCCTGGTATGCCGCCGTCTTTCCGGCGGATGAGGCGCGCGTCAGCGCGGTCATCACCCGCGAGGCTGCCAGTGTGGCGCAACGCCAGGGAACGTTGAGCGTCGAGGCACTTTTCAGTAGCGCGGTGCGTGGCATCGACCTGGACTTGCCAGCGGCGACGGAGCGGCTGGTGCTGGCCCCTTGTTTGCTGATCATGCCCACAGTGTTTTATTTTCGCACAGGCGAAACGGTGACCTATTGCTTCCCCGTCACCGATAGCGCCCGGGTGGCCGCAGACTCGGCCCTGATGCAGCGGCAAGAGATGGTGCGCCTCTTCAATGCGCTGGCGGATGACACGCGCCTGCGCATCCTGAAGCATCTGAGCGAGCGCACGATGTATCTGACCGAGCTTTCCGAGCATCTGAAGTTGACCAAGGCGACGACGCGGCATCATATGGTGCGGCTGCGCGCGGCGGGCCTGGTGACGCTGCATCAACGCGACCACCTCTCGTACTACAGTCTGCGGCGTGAGACGTTGGACGAACCCACCCGCACCTTGCTCCGCTACCTGAATCTGACGTGATGCGCGCCTCGCGCTGTGTGGGGGCACCCGCCATCTGTTACAGCATGGTGCGTCAAGCCTCGGGCTTGCAGCCAGGGCGAGCGTCAGAGCACGGCGAGTTGTTCCATTTTCGTCAAGAGCGCGTCGCGGTGGGTGCGCGCGGCATCGCGTAGCTCCGGGGCCGCCAAGATGCGGACGCGCCGTTGGTGCACTTCGTAGCGGCTGAGGTCATCGGGGGTTTGCCCGGTGGCTTCGCTCCACGACATCACTCGCTGGAGGCCGAGGGGGGGATCGTCGAAGATGATGGTGACGTCCATCTCCCATTTTTCCGGCTTCGGGATGTCGATGAGGATGCCCCACTCTGGCACGGTTTGACCCAGTGCCGCGCCGAGCGTGGCGGCCAGTGCGCCCTCTGCCCGGCGCCGTTTGGGGGCATCCCAATAGAGCGCGGCGATCTGCTGATAGAGCCGCCCAGCGCGGCTGCTGAGTTCCACCACCACTTTGTAGGCATGGCGGTCGCGCAGCCCGCCGATGAGCGCCTGGGTGGGCACGGGCATGCGCTCTGACCCCAAGAATGCCAACAGCGACGCATCATCGTGGCCCAACAGATCCCCCGGCGCGATGGCCTCGGCCAACATCGCCTCTTGCACGGCGCGCAGCAACATCACGATCATTGCGCGCCCGGTGTGGTGCCAATAGATATTGTCGAACATCTCTTGGCGCGCGTGCAGCAGTGAATTCAGGGGACTGATGCCCTTGGCATCCAGCGCCATTTGATCGCTGCCTTCCACTCGCAAGGCACCCAGCAGGCGTGTCACATCCACGCCGCCATAGGGCACATTGCAGGCGCGGGCATCGCGCGGCAGATAGTCGAGCTTGTCCACGTCCAACGCGCCAGAAAGCAGGTGCGCCAGCACGCGCACCACGCCACGGTGTTCTTCCCCACGGGGGAGGTCGATCACATGTGCCACGGCAGCGGGGTCCACCCCATGGCGCGTTAGCACTTCCGCGACTTCCCCCGTGGTGATGAGGCGGCGACCCACGCGCTCGTGTGGCTCGATGGGATAGCCCAACTCTTCGATGGCATGTGAAAAGGGATAGTGCCCGATATCGTGCAGCAGCGCCGCCGCCAGCAGCAGGCGTGGCACACCACCCTCGGCCTCGGTGAGGCGCAACCCCGCCTGGGGACGCCGCAACAACAAGCGCAGTGCCCGCAACGCCAGAAAGTAGACGCCCAGGCTATGTTCATAGCGCGTGTGCGTTGCCCCTGGCCAAATGCGATAGACGAAGCCCAATTGCTTGATGCCCTGCAACCGCAAGAAGGCACGCGTGTTGATCAGGTCGCGTTCCAGCGCCCCCAAGGGGATCACATCATAGAGACTATCGCGGATGCCCAGTGCCAGTTCGTTGTCGGGCAGGGGATCGTCCATGCCGTCGGGCTGGGTGGCGCGGTCATCCCCCAGCGGCGAGATGGGCATGGGGCGCGAGGGCCGTGTGGCAGCGCGGCGTTTTGCCATGGGGTGGGCATCCCTTCAGCGCGGAATCTCTCGTGGGCATGATATCATGGGAGCGCGAGATACATGATCATTCTGAACGATGAGGGACGATATGGAAGGCAAAACCGTGGCGCAGAGCCGCGTTGTGATGGCCCGTTCGATGCAGCCTACGGATGCCAACGGGTACGGCAATGTGCATGGTGGGGCCATCATGCGCTTCGTGGATGAGGCGTGCGGCGCGGTGGCCATTCGCCACTCGCGGTCGCGCTGCGTCACCGCCGCTGTGGATCATATGAGCTTTCACGCGCCCGTGCATGTGGGCGACCTCGTCACCATCACTGCGCATATGACGCATGTGGGCCGCAGTTCAATGGAGGTCGAGTGTCAGGTGCACGCCGAAAATTTCATTACGGGTGAGATCACGCACACCTCCACCTGCTACCTCGTTTTCGTGGCCATCGATGAGGCGGGCAATACGATTCCGGCCCCGCCGCTCATCCGCGAAACCGCCGAAGACCAAGCGCGTTGGGACGCCGCCGAACGTCGTCGCGCCTTGCGCAACCGCGACTGAGCGTTCCCCACCCAGCAATGAAACCTCGCATCAGCCAATGAGAAGGAAGCGCGCATTCATGTATTATCAATTCGCTTGGCAGACGCTGCGGGCGCAGAACCGCCCCATCGCCAATCAATTGGGGTGGCGTTATGGTCTGCTCAACGGGGCCTATGGTTTGTTGCAGGTCGCCATCGCGGGCAGCACCGCCGCCGCCTATAGTGGTTCGTTGGTGACGCTGCTGCATGCCAACGACACGGGCGCGGGTGTGGTGCCGCTCGACGGCATCTTGCCGCCCGCGTTGGTCGCGGTCATCAGTTGCCTGGTGGGCGGCATCTTCAGCCTGGGGATCAGCTATTACGCGGCGCGCAACACGGCCAAACTCACGGGTGATGTGGGGCTGGGCCAACGCGCGGGGATGGTGGCGGCGCTGCTGGTGGTGGGCTTCTGGACGGTGCTGGGGATCTTGAGCGCGCTGTTGACCAGCACCGATGGCGCGTTCCTCACCATTGATCCATTCAGCCATACGGGGTATGGCACGCAATTGATCGGCATCATTTTTGTGGTGGTGGTACGCGCGTTGATCATCGGTGGCTTGTCGCTGTTGCTGGCTTTCCTCTTTGCGACATTGGGCGCGAATGCGGGCAAAAATCGCCGCGTGTGACGGGCTATCCCGCTATTTCTCCTAGGGATGCTGGCCAGTGACGAGCGACTGTGCTATCATAGAGGCGATTATCACCCACTCCCCTCAGCGCCCCGCGCATCGGCTGTGTAGGCGGTCAGTTAGCGCAACACGAGGCCCCTTGCTCATGCGCCGCATCGGCAAGTGGTGGGATACCTGGAGGCGAACGATGGCGGCAAAATCCAAAGAGGAGCGCGCACCTGTGCGACAGATATCCATCCACGCGACCGAGCCGACCTCACCTTCCTCCCCGCGTTTCTCGCTGGCAGAGGTGCGGCAACTGATCGCGCTGATGAACACGAATGACCTAAATGAGATCACCATCGAGCGCCCCGAGGCTGGCACACGCTTGGCCCTGCGCAAAACCACCTTGGAAGTCAACGTGCAGGTGAATGGCACCGCCGTGGCGTTGCCTGCCGCCACCACAGCCCTGCCACCTGTGGTTGCGCCACCCGCCGCGCCGGAGACGCCAGCGTATGCCTATGTGACCGCGCCCCTGGTGGGGACGTATCATCCCGCGCTCAAGGCGGGCCAAAAGCCGCTGGTTACGGTCGGTGACAGCGTGCGCGAGGGCCAGATCATTGGCGGCATCGAGACGCTGCGGGTGATGAACGAGGTCGAGGCGCATATGAACGGGCGTGTCGTTGAAATTTTGGTGCAGCCGGGCCAGCCGGTGGAATATGGTCAGCGGCTGATCGCGCTGGCCCCTGAGACGCGCTGAGGTAGATGCCACCGATGCCCACCACCCACACCTCCCCACGGGATATGGAAATGGCGCGCCGCGTGCGCCGCATGCTGATCGAGCAGAGTTGCGTGTTGCAAGAGGAGTCGCCCGACGAGTTCACCTGGCTGACGCGTCACTTCGAGCAAGAAGAGCGCTTCTTTGAGGATGAACTGGGCGCGCACATCGAGATGCGCCTGGGGCGCTGGGCGCGGGCTAGTTGGCCGTCGCCACCGCGCAACCGCGAACTGTGCATCGCTGATGTCTTTGAGTTGACCGCCCGCAAGCAAACCGCCTATGCCTGCCTCATTCGCGCTTTTCGCAGCGTGCGGCTGTTGGAGGGTGGCGAGAACGCCTCCGTCTTCCGCTTTGCGGAGTTGTTTCGCTATGTGACGGACGAGGGCACTCGGCTTTCCCCGTGGCTGAGCTTCGACGAAGCCACCATCGCCGCCGCCCTGGCGGCCCAGCCCGACCCCGACGAAGAGTTGGACGATGAAGAAGCCGTCGCCGCAGCCACCACCAAGCCGCGAGCCCGCAAGGCGGCCACTGGCGCGACGGCCACCGCCAGCCGCACCGCAGGCACCCGCACCAACGCTGGCGTGGCGCAACGTGCCCGCATGAATCAGCGCGCGCTCTACCAAGCCTTCCAATCGTTCGAGCGCTTGCGCCTGATTCGTCGCCTCGGCTCGGATGAGCGCCAGCGCCCCGAAGAGCAGTTTCGCCTGGACGAGCGCGACTATGGTGGCCTCTACGAGTTCACCGACCTCATCGACCGCTTCTTGCCCCCATCCGGTCTGGTGCAATATGACGAGGTCGCGGCGAGCGAGGGACCTGGGGAAGGCTAGCGCTGGGCCAACATCACCCTTCTTCGACGGCTATCGCCTGCCACAATCCCTCATATGCGCGCACCAGCCCCTTCTCATCCACGTCAAGCGTCGCGGCGAAATCGGGGCTTTCATAGCGATAGCGATCAGCCGTCAGCCGCGTGTAGCGCTGTGGCAACCGTTCGATGGTCAATGCTGGGAAGCGCACCCAGGCCGCCTCGACATCAGCCGACTGGCCCACATGCAGCCCCAGCCGCCGGATGGGCAGCGTATTGGTCGCGGGGGTAATGCCCAGGTCGATGTCGATGCAACCATCCAGCGCAGGATATTGCGCCTCGTCGCGCCACCAATTGCCTTGCCCATCAGCGGTGAGGTGCAGCGAGCGCTCACCCTGAAGCGCGGCGCTGTGGATGTCAACCGCTCGCGTGCGCCACTGCGGATCGAGAGTGACTGTGTAGCTGGTGTGGCTTGGGTGTCCATCGGCCACATGCACCACTGTGCCCGTGAAGCGGAGCGTTTCACCGTGCGTGGCGATGACGCAGCGCTCGGTGCTGAACGGCGCGGTGAGGTGCCAAAGGATTGCGGTTCGCATGGGTCCTCATTTCCTGGTTGGGGCGTCCCTGCCGATGGTGGCAGCGAAAGATCCTCGGCTCAGCGCAAGCGAAAATATTTGAAGCCTTCGGCAAAGGTGAAGTCGTGGCCCCATTTGCGTGCGCTGGCGGCTTCGGCTTTGGCGTCGGCCTCGACCCACTCAGCGGGGTCGCTCTTGATCTGCGATGCGTGGGCGCGCAGGGCCGCCACCTGCCGCGCCAGGTCCTCCACCGTCACCTCGACCCAGCGGTCGGTGTGTGTGGTGTTGGTGAGGTAGAGTTCGCGCACATCGTGGGGTTCCAGCCCTTCCTCGTCGTAGAGTTCGGGGAAGATGAGGCGCATGCTGGCGGAGGGCATGATGGCCGCCAGGGTCACCTCGCCCACATAGCGGTGGTCGGGATGATTGCTGTAGCCCTGCGCGTGGTAAAAGGTCGAGGGATCTTGCGTCAGCACGATGTCGGGCCGCACCTGCCGGATGACGCGGGTGACATCGCGCCGCAGCTCCAGCGTTGGCTGCAACTCGGAATCCACATAGTCGAGGAAGATGACTGCGCTAGTCAATCCCAAGGCATCGGCAGCGGCTTGTGCCTCCCCTTTGCGGATGGCGGCGAGTTGAGCGCGTGTCTTGATGGCGGGGTCGCGTGTGCCACAGTCGCCATTGGTCAGCAAGCAATAGCTGATGCGATAGCCCTCGCGTGCCCAGCGGGCAATGGTGGCACCGCACATGAACTCCCCATCGTCGGGGTGAGCCATCACGATCAGCACGGATGGCGGGGTGGGTGGTTGCGTCTGAGTCATATGTCTGATGTGGTATCCTTTCACCGAAGCAGCACGAGGCAGTGCACGCGGTTTGCAACGCCGCGTGCTATCTGCTATGCTAGACACTATATTATATTGGTGCTTACGAGCGACGGGGCGCGCCAGACGCCGCCGCGCAGAGAAAGAGGTGCCCTATGGTGGCAAAGGAACCGTCACTGGATAATCTCTGGTTGGCGCGGACGTTGTTTGACATCGGCGCGGTGCAGTTTGGCGAATTTACGGTGAGCCAATCAGCGGCGAAATCGCCGATCTTCATCAACCCCAAGCGACTGATCAGCAGCCCACCCGCGTTGCGCGTGGCGGCCAAGTTGATCGACCTTGAGGTGCAGTTGGCCCAGTCATTGCGGCGCCCGCGCATCCAGCCCTTCGAGGTGGTGGCGGGAATTCCCGTGGGGGGCCTGATGCTGGCCATTGCCTATTCGCTCGAAACGTCGACCCCAACGATCTATCCCCGCATGAGCCAGCAGGGCACAGGGACGCGTGGCATCGAAGGCGACTTTCGCAGCGGCATGCGGGCGCTGATGGTGGACGATCTCATCACGACGGGCAGCAACTCCATCGAGATGGCACGCTTTCTGGCGGAAAACGACATCGTGGTGAAAGATGTCATCGTGCTGATCGACCGCGAGCAAGGCGCGACCGAGCAACTGAAGCATTATGGCTTGAACCTCATCAGCATCCTGAAACTCGAGGTGATGTTGAATCACTATCATTCCTTGGGGTTGATCGACCAGGAAATGTTCGAGCGCTGCGTCGAATATGTGCGCACGCATCAGGCACCCCCAAAAGCACCGATGGACGTGCCCGACATGCCTGCCTTCCCTGAAGAAGAGATGAACTGAGCCTGGGGTGATCCTAGCACGCTGGCAGATAAGCGGCCATTGTGGCTAGTGTTGGGCTGGGCGTGCAATTCGTCGCGCGATGTGCTATAATGAGTGAGCATCGCATCGATATATTGATGCGACTCGCCCTTGCCAACGACCCGGGTTCCTGAATGACCGAGCGTATGGCCAAGGTACCGACGCGAAAGGACCCGGTTTTTCCCATGAAAGCCAAAATTCACCCCCAGTATAACGAGGCGACTGTCACCTGTGCGTGCGGCAATACCTTTATGGTAGGCAGCACGAAGAAGGTGCTGAAGGTTGATGTGTGCTCGAAGTGCCATCCCTTCTACACTGGCCAGCAGCGTATGCTGGATACCACAGGCCGTGTCGATCGCTTCCGCAAGCGCTTCAACCTCGGCGACGACCTATAAACCGAGCACGAAGAACATCACCGATGGGCGAGGCAAACCTCGCCCATCGGCGCATCTGCTGTGAGTGACCCACCATCATCGGGAGGACCCCCCCTATGGCCGGTTCGCGCGTGCCTCGCATCCTTTTCTTGATCGCCGATACGGGTGGTGGTCACCGCAGCGCCGCCAATGCGATCCGTGCCGCTATGGATCTGATCGCGCCTGAGATAGATATTCCGAACGCGCCCGCGCCACACGTGGGCATTGACGCGCAGGAACTCCCCTTTTCGCCCAGTGTGTATCTGCCTGCCGCGTGGAGCCAGGTGCCGCGTCCGTGGCATGCCGACATCCACGACATCTTCCAGGAATGCGGGCGCTCCCCCATTCGCCGCACCATGAAGATGTATGGGCCAGCGGTCACCAATACGCCGACCCTCTACGCGGGTTTCTATTACGCCACCAACACATTGCCGATCTTCACCGCGCTCAGCGCGTTGAATAAATCGCTCATCCGCCGTGGCCTCATCGAGGCGCTGCCGCGTTGGCGACCAGACCTGATCGTCTCGGTGCATCCGCTGCTGACCCAGCCCACCCTTGAGATCGTCCGGCGCGTGTTTCACGCGAAGATCCCGGCCATCACCGTCGTGACGGATCTGGTGCGCTTCCATCGGGCCTGGGCCATGCCCGATGTCGATTTCTGCATCGTGCCCACCGCTGCCGCCCGCGACCTGATGGTGCAGATAGGCATGCCCCCCAACAAGATTCGTCTGGTCGGCATGCCTATTCATCCCAAGTTTTGTTTGCCGCCAGCTGAACGCAGCACCACCC
>JACDGC010000776.1 GCA_013815535.1 Ktedonobacterales bacterium | reverse complement strand
GAGCAAGAGGCCGCGCAGGCCAAGATCGAGTTTCCTTGGTTTCTCGTGGGCTTCTTGCTGATGAGCCTTATCGGCAGCTATGTGCTCGGTCGCTTCGTGGTTGTGCCAGCAAGCAGCATGGCGTTGATTGCCAATGGCACGACGTTTGTGTTGACGATGGCCATGGTGGGGCTTGGCTTGAATGTCAATGTGCGTGCGCTCCGCGCCAAAGCGGCGCGACCCCTGCTCGTCATCGTCTTGACCTCGACCTTGCTCTCAATCGTCACGTATTGGATGGTCGTCTAGCCTGGTGGCGTGTCAAGCTTCGCGGGATGGCCGCTCATTAAGCCAAGGGCAAAGACGTAGCGCGAATTGGGGATGAGCATGGCACGGATGCGCTCACGCGTCTGCGCCGTATCACGCAGGGTTTCCCCGTCGGGGCCACGCCGCCACAGGTATGAGGACGATGCCCGTGGCAACCCCAACACCAAGGGTGCCGGACCAGCCAAAGCGGCAATGGACACACCTGCTGGGGAAAAGGGGCCGTGGTGCATATACAGCTTATTGAGCCAGCAATTCCTCAATCGCTCGTTGCGCCGTAAAGGCGACGGACTGCCCTGGCGGCGCACCATGGAAGTCACTCCATGATTTCCCGCTATCCTGCTCAGCCACGGCCTGCAAGGCGGGCAAGGCCCGGACATCGCCCAACGTGCCCAGCGCTTCGGCGGCGGTGTACCGTACCTCTGGGGCGACATCTTTGAGGGCGTGCAGCAAAGGGTCGAGCACCTCTGGGCCTCCCAGTGTCCCCAACACATAGGCGGCGTTATCGCGCACATCGCTATCCCCGTGCCCTAAAGCGGCCAACATGGCGGGGATCACGCTGCGGTCGCCGATCTGGCTGAGCGCGCCAGCAATGAGACCACGATTTTCCGCGTCCGCGCTAAAGGCCGCGAGCAAGGGTTGTGTCGCCCGGGGATCGCCAAGTTGCCCCAAGGCTCCTGCCGCCGCCGACCGCACATGGGAGGCGGGGTCAGCACTAGCGAGTGTTTGCAGCCATTCTTCCCAAGGTAATGCATCAGCCACGTCTTGCCCTCCCAAAAATCATCCCATGCTTGCGAAGCAACCCGTGATCGTCTATTCCCCCACGTCGTTGCCTCGCCCTTGCAGGCGCGTGATGATGCCCTTGAGGCGGTGCAACTCACGGGCGTGGTCGATGTGGAGCTTGTCGAGCGTCTCATCATGCTCTTGTTGCAGCCGTTCGATGTGGTCGTGCAGCCGCAAGATGGCCTCGACCCCCGCCAGATTCACGCCCAGGTCGCGCATCAGCTTGCGGATGTAGATGACGCGCTCGATGTCGCGGTCCGAGTAGAGGCGTGGGCTGTGCTTGCTGCTGCCTTTGCGCGCGGGCGAGACGAGGCCCAGTCGCTCATAATGGCGCAGCGTCTGCTCATGCACCTCGGCTTTGATCGCCGCGATGCTGATCGTATACTCGCCATCATGCCCGATCTCGATGCTGATGGCGAGCGATTCAGAATCCTCTCGCATACGCATCACTTCCCGTCTCGTCCTCGCTTGAAGTCCATGAAGAGTTCACGTTCGTGCTGCGTGAGCTTCGTTGGCAGCTCCACTCGCACGCGGGCATAGAGATCACCCTGGCCGGTGCCACGCAGCCGTGGCATACCCTTGCCCGTCAGGCGGAACGACTGCCCGTTTTGCGTCTCCGCTGGGATGGTCAGCAGCAGCTGGCGCCCGGTGATTTGTGGCACCGGCACCTCGCCACCCAAGATGGCCGTCGCCATGGGGACCGGCACTTCCACGAAGAGGTCATCTTTGCGCCGCTCGAATTGCGCATCGGGTTTGACATTGACGATCAGGTACAGGTCACCACGCGGTCCGCCGCCGATGCCTGGTTGGCCTTTGCCTGCCACGCGCACGCGCGTGCCCGTGTCGGCCCCGCGTGGGATGCTAACCTCGATGCGTTCGGTGTTGGCGACGGTTCCTTGCCCTTGGCAAGTGGGGCAGATGCCGCCGCGCACCTCGCCTGTCCCGTGGCAAGTGGGGCATTCGCTGGGAATCTGCACCGTGAAGACGCGTTTGGCGCCTTCATACGCCTCTTGCACGGAAATTTCGACGGGCTGTTCCAGATTATCCCCCGCGCGGCGGCGCATCTCGGCGGTGCGGTTCGTCCGCATGTTGCCAAAGAGCGTCTCGAAGAAATCCGAGAATCCTGTCGGGTCGGTGTCATAATCCAGCCCGCCGCCGAAGCCGCCCGCGCCCGTTTGCGCGCCGCGCCCACCGGTGTAGGTGCGCGGGCGCATGTTGGGCGGTGGCCCCTGCGGGCCAAACTGTTCTTGCCAGTTGGGGCCGAGCGTGTCGTATTTCCCCCGCTTATCGGGGTCCGACAGCACTTCGTAGGCTTCGTTGATTTCTTTGA
>JACDGC010000775.1 GCA_013815535.1 Ktedonobacterales bacterium | reverse complement strand
CAACAGCAATGCCACAAGAGCAGCACACCATTCCACACACGCGCATCGCCATTCTCGGCACCGGCTTTTCGGGCCTGGGCATGGCCATTCGGCTCAAACAGCAAGGCTATGAGGATTTCCTCATCCTCGAACGCGCTGATGATGTGGGGGGCACTTGGCGCGACAACACCTATCCGGGGTGCGCCTGTGACGTGCCCTCGCACCTCTACTCGTTTTCGTTTGCGCTCAACCCCAATTGGAGCCGCGCCTATTCCACCCAGCCCGAAATCTGGGCGTATCTGCGCGCCTGCGTGGATCGCTATGACCTGCGTCCCCACATCCGCTGGAACAGCGAGGTGCTGGCCTCGCGCTGGGACGATGGCGACGCACGCTGGCACATCACCACCAGCGCAGGCGAATACACCGCTGACATCAGCATCTCGGGGCAGGGGCCGCTCAGCGAGCCCGCTATACCCGCCATCCCTGGCTTGGCGAGCTTCGCGGGAGCGCTGTTTCACTCGGCCCAATGGGACCACACGCATGACTTGGCTGGTGAACGCGTGGCCGTGATCGGCACTGGGGCCTCCGCCATCCAGTTCGTGCCCCAGATTCAGCCGCAGGTGGGACAACTCGATCTGTATATGCGCACACCGCCGTGGATCATCCCACGCAACGACCACGACATCCCACCCTGGCGACAGGCCCTTTTCCGCGCGCTGCCGCTTACCCAACGCGCGGTGCGGGGGGCCATCTATGCCCAACGCGAGATCGGGGCGCTGGCGATGGTCTATCGCCCGGCGATGATGGCCAGCGCCGCCAAAGAGGCCACGAAACATTTGGCGACGCAGGTGGCCGACCCAGCGCTGCGTGCTCAACTGACGCCGACCTATACGATGGGCTGCAAGCGCATCCTCATCTCAGACGACTTTTACCCCGCCGTCGCGCAGCCCAACGTCGCCGTCATCAACACCAGCATCCGAGAGATTCGCCCCCACAGCATCATCACGGCTGATGGGCAAGAGCGCCCCGTGGATACCATCATCTGCGCCACGGGCTTCCACGTGGTCGATTTGCCCATCGCGGAACGGATTCAAGGGCACGGAGGCCAGACATTAGCCGGGGCATGGCAAGGCGGCGTGGAGGCCTATCTGGGGACGACGATTGCAGGTTTCCCCAACCTCTTCTTGTTGATCGGCCCCAACACAGGGCTGGGCCACACCTCGATGGTGTATATGATGGAGTCGCAGTATAACTACATCATCGATGCCCTGCGGGTGATGGAGCGCCAGCACTTGGCAGCCATCGAGGTGCGGCCCCAGGTGCAAGCGGACTACAACGCCGAGATGCAACAGCGCCTGAAGGGGACGGTATGGCTGACTGGCTGTAAAAGCTGGTATCTCGACGCGAATGGCCGTAACTCGACCCTGTGGCCCGGTTTCACCTTCGCCTATCGTCGCCGTACCCGCCACTTCGATGGCGCCAGCTATCTCGCAAAGGTGGCGGTGACCACATCCGCCTCCACAAGCAGCGTGGCAGCAGCCAGCACAGCAGCGGAGTAAGCCGCGCGGAGAGCGCCAGTGGGCCTCGGCTAGCGCCGTGTCACCAGACTGACGGTTTCGATGTGAGCCGTGTTGGGGAACATATCGACGGGTTGCACCATGTCTAGGTGATAGCCATCGGTGCAAAAGAGGTTCAGGTCGCGGGCGAGCGTGGCGGGGTCGCAGGAGATATAGACGAAGGTGTGCGGCCCCATCGCCTTGATCTCTTGCAACGCGCGGGGGTGGCAGCCAGCCCGGGGCGGATCGACGATGGCAACGTTGAAGCGTTGGCGCGACGCCGCCAGTTGGGGGATCACCCGTTCCAACAGACCCTCGACAATGGTGATGTTGCTGGCGCGGTTGAATGACGCGCTGGCACGGGCATCCGCGATGGCGCTCGGCTGCGACTCGATGGCCGTCACCTGCGCCGCCTTATCCGCCAGGAAGAGGGAAAACAGCCCCACACCGCTATACCCATCCAGCACGGTTTCGTGCAGACGTGGTTGCGCGAAGGCCAGAGCCTTTTGGAGCAGAATGGGTGTCTGCGAGGCATTGACTTGGAAGAACGATCCCGCTGAGATGCGATAGATCTTGCCGAGCACTTGCTCCATCAGATGATCCTGCCCGATGACGACGCGCCCCCGTCGCCCTGGCAGCCCCACGATCACCACGCCCGCCAGCGTCGGAATCTGCAACATGATTTCACGGCCAATGGCTTCGGGGCCACCCTCGGTCAACAAGCCACCGCCAGGCCGTGCCTCGATGCTGAGCAACGCGGGGTGTTTGCGGCGGTCTTGGGGGCGCGGCACACTGAGCGCGCCGGGGATGGCAGGCATCTCACCCGTGAAGCCGGTGCGCTGGGGCGGATCGACCGCGATGCGCAGGGTGAAGCGTTCGAC
>JACDGC010000774.1 GCA_013815535.1 Ktedonobacterales bacterium | reverse complement strand
CCGCTAAGACATTGCGTCCGCGCGCGGAGGAACCCAACCGTGCGACCATGCGTTGTATCTCCTCATGCGTGGTCATGTGGCTATTCCTCTTGACATAGAAGGTCTTTCTCGGCTTCATCCATTTCGTTTGTGCGCTCCTTTGGTTACGGTGAAATGTCAACAGAACCTAGCATTACCGGCCACCGCAGCCGATTTCCCGCGCCTCCTCGCGGTCATTGATGCCGTGCTGACGGTCACGCGCGGTGACATTGAGCACCCGCTGGCGGGATTGCTGCACGTCCTCGGCACGCTGGCGCACCCCTATGAACACGAGCACGATCCCGCCGCATGACGTGAGGGATCTCGCACCGCCCCGCCGCCGTATGCTATGCTGCACACGACGATGACCTGCGCCCTGTGGAGGTTCCCCATGACCCAACCCGCCTCGAGCGCCAATGCTGCCCCAGATGAACCGATCATCCCGCACAAAGAACCTGCCATCGGCACGGGCGAGCGTGAAGCCCCGTTGCAGCCTAATCCGCTCCAACGGTTCTTGAAGATCCTCGGCCCCGGCTTCATCACGGGGGCCTCGGATGATGACCCCTCGGGCATCGGCACCTATTCGGTTGCCGGGGCCTCGCTGGGCTTCGCCACCCTGTGGACCGCGCTGCTCTCCTACCCGTTGATGTTCGCCGTCCAGTACATTTGCGCCAAGATCGGCCTGGTCAGTGGGCGGGGCCTGGCGGGCGTCATTCGCCAGTATTATCCCCGCTGGCTGCTCTACAGCGCAGTGAGCTTGCTGGTCATCGCCAATACGATCAATGCCGGGGCCGACATCGGCGCGATTGCCGCCGCCATCAATCTGATCGTGCCCATTCCCGCCGTGCTGCTGATCGTGCCGATTGCCCTGGGCATCCTCGCCGTGCAGCTCTGGAGCAGCTATCGCCAGATCGCGCGCATCTTCAAGTGGCTGACGCTGGCGCTGCTCGCCTACATCGGCGCGGCGCTCTTCTCGCACCCCAACGTACTTGAGGTCCTGCGGGCGACCTTCATCCCAACGATCCGCTTCGATGGCGTCTTCATCTCGACCCTGGTCGCCATCCTGGGCACGACGATCTCGCCCTACCTCTTCTTCTGGCAATCGGACGAGGAGGTGGAGGAAGAGATCAATCTGGGGCGGACGAAGCTCACGCAACGGCAGGGGGCGACCGACACCGAGATGCGCTATGCCGGGTGGGATGTGGGCATCGGCATGTTCTTCTCCAACCTGGTGATGTACTTCATCATCTTCGCCACCGCCGCGACCCTCTTCAAGAGCGGCCACACCACCATCCACTCGGCGACCGACGCGGCGCAAGCCCTGCGGCCCATCGCAGGGAATGCGGCCAGTGTGCTCTTGGCCGTGGGTCTCATCGGCAGTGGCTTTTTGGCGGTGCCGATTCTCACGGGGTCGGGGGCGTATGCGGTGGCGGAATCCTTTGGCTGGCGCTATGGCCTGGATCAGAAGCCGGGGCTCGCCAAGCCGTTCTATGCCATCATCGTCGCCGCGACCCTGGTGGGGATGCTGATCAACTTCGTGGGCATCAACCCGATTGCGGCGCTCTTCTGGACGGCGGTGCTCAATGGCGTGCTCGCCCCGCCGCTGCTCGTGGTGATCATGCTGGTGGCGAACAACCGGCAGGTCATGGGGACGCGGGTCAATGGTCGCCTCCTCAATGTCCTGGGGTGGCTGGCGGCTGGCGTGATGGCGCTGGCGGCGGTGGCCCTGGTCCTGACGTGGGGCAAGTAGCCCCAGGCTCCATCAGGAACGGGGATGGGGCCCCACGGAGCGCCAGAACGCCTGCGCTGCTCCCACTATGACCGCAAGCCTGGTATGCGCGAGGGAAGCAGCGGTCTGAAGGACAGGGAGGGCGACGATGATCTGGGGCTGGTTGGTGCAACCCAAAATTAGGCGCATGAAGGGACGAACAAGTCGCGTGCGATGCAGGGGGATACCGTCGCGCGAAGCCAGAGACGTGTCAGGGTGTGAGTCGCAGGGGAAAATGCAGCGTGAAGGTCGTCCCCTGTCCCACCTGCGAGCGAACGGTGATGTCCCCGCCATGCGCCACCACCAGTTCGCGGGTCAAGAACAAACCCAAGCCCAGGCCCGTGTGGGCCGCAGTCGCCTCGGCCTGCACCTGATGAAACCGTTGGAAGAGCTGCGGGAGGTCCGTCGCCGCAATGCCCGGCCCCTGATCCTGCACCTCGATTTCGGCGTCCTGCGCCACCTGCCGTAGCCGCACGACGATCTGTGGGCTGTCTGCCGCGTATTTGCTGGCATTGGTCAGCAGATTGGTCAGAATTTGCTCCAGCCGCACCGCATCCCCGGCGATCAGGAGCGTCCCCTGGGGCGGCTCCTCGATGACGATCGGGGGTTGGGGCACGCCCAACGTGAAGG
>JACDGC010000052.1 GCA_013815535.1 Ktedonobacterales bacterium | reverse complement strand
GGTCATCGAAATGGGCGAGGTATTCATAGGCGAACTCGGTCCAATCGATGTCCCCTTTGCGATACGCCGCACTGAGGGTCGTGGGCGGGGCGAGATGGTCCCACCAGGCGGTGAAGAAGCCATGCGCCACCCACGCCGGATACCACCGCTCAACGAGGATGCGCGCCGAGCCGGGTTCAACCGGAGCGCCCGCCCGCGCCGTACACACCCGTTCCCCCAAGGCCGGATGCCACAGGACGGTCACGCCACCACCGCCCCCGTGTCGGGCACCGAGCGCACTTCAATGAGGCGCGGCACCCCCGCCCGATTGAGCGTCAGCCACAGTTCGCCCACATCCACCGCGACCACCGCCGAAGGGAACGGGCCTTGCTCTAGGACAACCGTGTCCCCCTCACTGATGCAAACCCACCAGCCTGCCGGAGTCGGGTCCACCACCATCACCACGCGCATCACTGCCCCCTTTCATGGCGCAAAGGACGTTTGCCCGTCGCGTCGCCACAGCGTCACGACCTCACAGCCTGCCGCCGTGAGCCACAGTTCTGTGCCTGCTTTACGCAGTTCCACCAGAGGCACCATCGCCCCCGTCATCTCGCGCGCCACCATGAGCAGCCCACCAGGCAGCCCCAGCACCGAATGCCGCCCGCCCACCGCCAGCAGCGCCAGCAGCACGCGCACCTCATCGTGCGTGAGCACATCGACAACCCGCGTCACTTCGGTGACCGTCATACCTGCACCTGCCCATCAAGCCAGGTCTCAGCGTGCTGGACCTCCGTGACCCAGCGCCCCGGCACCAGCGACCGCACCACCAACGCCATCCCTGGCCCCTCCGCGTGATAAACCAACCGCCCGGCGTGCAGCAATACCACGCGCCACCAGTCGCGCCGCACCCCGCGATGCAACCACACCTCCACCGCACCCACCACCAGCCGCAGCCGCCAGCCCTCCTCACAGGACACCCACCCTTCCAGGTAATCGCGGGCTGTGGAACACAGCCGCACCACGCGCCGCCCCAACAACGGCCCGGTCAACGCCACTGCCCGGTAGCCATCGGCAAGGTACGTATGCGGGGGACAGAAGACATCGGGCAAATCCCCGACTTCGTGCCCCCGTTCGCCCTCGCAGGCTTTGCAGATGGACGGCGCGCCGCAGTGCGCACACACCACCCACGAATAGAAGCGCCCATCAGCCACCCACCTATGCGCCCCCGGCGCGCAGCCCATCGGCATGCCGTTCCCCCTTTCTTGAAAAAACACAGCGCCCGAAAATGGCGCGGAAGCCATGCAGCGGAGTTGAACCGCCGCGCGTCACCCGACATGGCTCAGTCAACACCGCGCAGATACGCCAGCAGCGGCAGCGCATCTGGAGCAACGGGAATCCGTTGGATGACCGCCCCCGAGATGGGGCAGCGCCGCAGCAAATAGGTGCGACTGTTGGCCCCCTCGATAATGTCCATGGTCGCCACCAGCGCACGAGCGGCGTCGAGCCGCTGCCCAGCAGAAACAGGGGCGTAGACTTTGCGCGCGATGGATGAGGCCCGCGCCGAGCGGGCACGCTGTGCCGAAGCCATGCAACAATCCTCCCAAGGTGATGCCCCGCACTGGGGACAAAGAAGCCCTGGCAGGAACCATCCCGCCAGGGCTGACAACTACGCGAACCTAAAAGAAAGCCTGCTACTTATAGCGGGGATCATCCGAGGCGACCCGCCAGGGCATGCGCGACGTGCGCGAACTACTGCGGACATCGCCCGTATACATCACGCGCTGCCCGCCGCCATTGACATCCAGGGGAACCGCCACTTTGCCAGGACCATGATGATAGTAGATGTGATGAATGATAGAGGATTCTTCGCGCAGCCGCAGCGGGCAGATACAACATTGCCACTTACGCGCGCCATGGCCCACATTCAGATACTCGCCGAGGATCATATGGGCATGCAGCACCCGCGAACGCGCCGGAGCCACATTCGCTTGAATCGTCACCGGGATATCCAGCGGAACGACCAGACGCCGCGCCCGTGACGAGGACCATGCCCGCGCCCGTGAGTCCGGTTTATGCTTCTGATGCGCAGGCAACCGTGCCACCGACCCGCGTGGGAGGCCTTTATCTTTGCGTGTCTGGCGCAGCGTGACCACCCCATGTGCCTTGCGTTCCGCCGCACGCCGCTCAGGAATAATGCCTTTGGTGCGTTTGAGATATTGACGATACGAGATCGTTTCACCCGTTTGGAAGATGCGATACCGGCGGGCTGAACCCGGCTGACGATGATACGTGAGCGATGGTGAATCTGCCACGCGGGCACCTCTCTAATAGTTGTAGGAGGAAGGGGAGTGAACCCCTTCCCATGAACACCCCCAGGCGTCACGATGACGAACCCGCTGCGCGAGTCAAGCGTTACCCGGCCCCGATATATCGGCGTGCCTGTGCTTGCCTGGGCTATTCAGTTGTTTAGGTGCTGGACAGATGGTTTAATTACCATCTGTCCAGAGTATAACACCTCGCGCAACCGATGTCAATACCATCTGTCCAATTTTTGACCAAATGTCTAGAAATTCGCCTCATATACCTAAAGTCTAAAAGGTCCAGCGTGTGATATGATATAAGTATCCAAAGTCATGGAGCCACATATGCAGGACTATTACACCGCTGCTGAGGCCATTAAGCGCCTCGAAATCCCGCGCAGCACATTCTACTATCTAGTAGAACAAGGCCAAATTCCCAAGATTATGCTACCTTTGCGAAAACAAGCAGTCTATCCCAAAAACAGGATTGATATCTTGGCTACCGACAGAGGAGAAAGAGCAACCGCCCCAACAGAAGAAAGAATGGCCTTTGTGATACCAACCTATGAAGACTTAGAGCAGCTTATCCAAATTGAAAAATCAGTGTGGGGCGAGATGGGCATCATATCGCCACATGACATATTGGCCCGCAACCCATATAACCCCGAGTCTATTCACATGTTGAAAGATACGGGGACAGATAGGGTAGTAAGCAGCATTACAATGAGTCCCCTTGCCGATGGCTTTATCGACAAGCTCATCCACTTTCAACTTGATGAATCAGACATCAAACCGGAAGACTACCGCCCATTTTCAATAGATAAGCCACTTGATTGCTACGTGGTGAGCATCATCGCTTGTCATGACTTGTACACCGCTCAATACGCCGCAGCATTGCTACGCAGGACAGCGAAATACCTTATGGTACTTGCCGAGCGAGGCGTCACTATCAGACACATCTATACAGTAGCGAATACCGATGATGGCGAACGCTTATCAAGAAAACTGGGCTTCAAGGAAATAGCAACGGGTAAAGGACCGCTCGGAGATAACCGTAAATCATTCGTGCTCGACTTGGAAGAAAAGAAGCCAAGCACCGAGCTTGTCAAGGAATATCAGGGAGTTATAAGAAACCGCAACCGCCGGGCAAAACGCCAACAAAAGCAAACGACACCGCAAAACGAAGCAGCACGCACACTCGGAGAAACCGACTGGATACAGCTTCGAGACTTGCCGTATGTGCTTGCGCTCGATTATGAAGTATACGGCGCTGATAATGCCGTTGACCCTTCCATCACACGTACATGGTGGGAGAAAAATCCCTATGCTTGTCGCATCATGTTTAATGCAAACGACCGCAAAGAAATATGGGGAGCATTGACCATCCTTCCAATGAAGGAAGAAACTATACTACGTATCCTAAAAAGTGAGCTAGCTGAACAAGAAATTACCGCCGATGATATTTATCGCTTCGAAACAGGCAACAGCTATTGCGGCTACGTTGCCTCGACAGTCATCCGGCCAGAGCATCGCAACGAATTTCGGCATCTCTTGCAAGGCATCATCGATTACTGGTGCGCGAACTACCCACAAATCAAAATGACTAAACTTTATGCCTATGCTTTTAGTGATGAAGGGATGCAACTTATCAAACATCTCTTCTTTTCGCCTCGCTACGACTTGGATGAACGAGCATATGAGCTTGACTTGACAAAACCCAGCCCATCCAGACTTGTACGAGGATACCAGGCATGCACTAGTAAAACATAATATTGTCACCCTCGACAAGAAAGCATGCCTATGGTAAAATCGCTATTAAGGCACGCTTTTTCATAAAAGGAGCAATCACAATGGCAATGCAATTTGTGACACGCGATGAATACAACAATGGAAACGACCAACTGCTCCTGAGGATGAACGCGATATTTGGCGCGCAGCTAGACATCATGCGAACAGAGATGCGGGCTAATACCGCACAGATTCTCAATGCTATTGGCATACGCTTCGATAAAAGTGAAAGCGACCTAGCAGAATTACGCACCTTTCAACGCGCTATGACCGAGGCAACCAAGGCACAAGCAGATGATATCGTGCGTACAATGCGAGAACTGCACGCACAAGCTATGGAAGAAATTAACGACCTGAGACCCAAAAACATCGAATAAGACTTAGTGCCGCTTTTCGTACAACCGAGAAAACAATGATAGATATTAGCCGCCTAAAAACAACGATGATGCTTGGGCTTGCTTATTGTGAATAATGGTAAAAGTTACCAACCGTTGCCAAAACGCTATTTGCTACCTTCTGTTAAACCTTGAATGATAACAGATAAACAAGGAGAGAAGAAGATTATGCTTCCTCAGGAATTTAGGCAGTTTTGGCTAAAAAGGTATACCATCCCTCCGATCAGTTCTCGCTTTCGTGAAACGTACCCCGACCGCTGGTGGCGGCTGCATAGTTTGCCACAAGCAAAACGTTATGCTACGAATCGCCGCGAAATGCACGAAATTCTTGCGCGTCATAATCAGGTGTTAAACAAAGTGTTAGGCGATAACACCCCTTTTGCATTGATTGTTGCCCAGTTCCTTCCCGATGCCGTCCCTGAACCCATACAAAAATGGCGAGACAACACATATCCGTGGTTACAACCGTTTCTTACATTTACGGAAAACGATGAGGATGCTCAACAGTGGCAATTTTCCTTTCAAGAGTTGCGCTGGCAACTCCATCTCACAGATGAACTTCTTACCTCAGTTGCAAATGACGAGATAGCAAACATTCTTTACGTTCATCTCGACTTGCCACGACTTTTCCTCCCCTACGATGGAGGAGCAGACATCATTTGTTCTTCCCCTTTTGAATGTCAAACCATGAAAATGCAGTTCGATGCATGGCGTTCGCACCACCCCCTTGGCTTATAACAATGGCTCATGCGAGAATGTTTTTTACTGCAATTCTACTGCACCACCCAGCGAATCCCTGCGATGTGCTGCATGATGGAAGCTGAACGAAGTCCCGCCAATCCTAGAAAAATGAGGTTATGCAGAGGTATGCGAGATGCTCATTTAAGTCTTAAAATTTCCTGCTTAGAGAGCCTCGACTTTAAAGAGCAGTTTCACTCTAATAATTAAACTTGCAAACTACATTAATCTACATTAGACCGACTTACCATTCCTTACTTCACTTGTACTTCTACTAGGCCATTATATGCTCCTACAAGAAAAAAACCTTGGACCCGATTTTTTAAGACAAAGTCTCCCCCTCTCATTTAAAGCGATGAGACTAGAAATACGTCTAAAGTCGGTTCTTCTAACAAGCATCTTCCGCTATCCTATACCTAGACTTCAGATTGAAGTCTGATTTCATCCACGAAGGAGTCCAGATGTCAATCAATCACAAAATCCTGGTTTTTGGGCTGTTGTTGGGGCTTATGCTTTTCGCAGTACCCCTTAAGGCCGTTCAAGCCGCCTCGCCTCATTTAAGGCCATCGTGCGATTATCATTACATTACCACTTCTGCATCACCGGGAAACTTTACCACGAATAAAGGGTATGGGGTTTCTGAAAACGTAACGTGGCTTTGTTCTACACTTTTCCCAATTACGATTGTTGTTGGTTGGGGTGATGGCAACTACAATACCTGGACGTGTGCGGCATTGTGTGGCACGGGAAACCATACATTTCCTATTCATTATTATCAGAATGTAGGAAATTACACCTTTGCCGTGTCTACCACTAATCAAGGTGACAATGCAAGTGCAACGTATATCATTCATATCATACCCCCCTGCATTGGGCCTCCGACATACTGTTAATCGGCAAGGGAAGACCACTCTTAGAAATATACTAAGAGTGGTCTTCTTTTTTTGCGCCAATTCTTATACATGCAGCTTCTATAGCCGCTGACCTGACGCCAATTTTGACGACAGTTGGGGTGCAGAATCGTGCATTTCAGCAGACACATCGACCCTGGGGCGTGAGGGATTTCCAAGGCTGATGCACATTCTTGCATTCCAGTGCATTATCAAAAGCTGGTGGCGATCATCAGCCACAGCGCCCGTTCCGGGTCCGTCGTCGTGTCCTCCGGCCACTCTTCGCGTGCCACCATGAAGGCGCGCAGGGCCGCTGGGTCGCGCTGTGCCAACACTTCGTCCAAGTCGCGCCGAAAGATTGCGTACTCTTCTGCCATCTTGTGCTTATCCTTTTCGTGCTGTTAGCGACAGCGTGAGAAACGGTCACCAAGCGATGGGGGCAGACCACCCAAACCTAGGTTACGGTGATATCGATTGGCAGGGCCAGCGCGACTTGACTACATTTCGTCCCTGGCACACACAGCGCCGTTTTTGCATAGACGAGGGTCGTCTGGCCCTTGGCCACTGCCACGAAGCGCCAAACACAGCTTTGGCGCACGGCATCGAAATAGCCTGCGGGTTGTTGCAGTTGTAAGACACTTCCCCCGCTTGCCGGGGAGAAACGCCACCGCGCCGTCACTGGCAACACGACCTCGATGCGCTCGCCCACTGTTGCCGAGACACTCGACTGCGTCGCTGAAATCTGCGTGGAAGCAACCGTGGGCCACGTGACATTCTTCGTCATATCAGGGCATGCCGCCGTCGTGGCCACTGTTGTTCCCGCAACAGGCAGGCTCCCCGCGTTGCCAGAAGACGTGCTGGAGGCACCACAACTGGCCAAACACAACGCGAGCGGTGCCGCGATCAACGCGACGAATTTGCCTCGTAATAAACTGGTTCGCATCAAAACGCGCTTCCCTTCCTGTGTTACAAAAACACCGTGTTATGAGAGAGACGTTCACGCCTGCGAAAAAGTTCCCCAATTCGCCTTTTTTGACTTGCTCGGATGTTATTTTTGCTCTCTTCCCTCGTTGCTTCTTTTAACCACCTTTTTATGATGGTTCGGTGATGGATTCCCGGTTCCGTTACCGTTGTGCGTACCATATTCACTTTCCTTCCAGAAAGGGTACACATGCGGAAGTTAGCAACTCCCCGAGTAATCGTTGGGGCGGCAAGCGTCTTGTTAGTCGCAGCCGTACTGGTCGTGAGTTTTGCCATCCATGGCACAGCGGGCGCCGCAGCACTTCCCTATAACTCCCATCCCATTTCCGTCAATCCCCAGCGGGTTCCCGCTGGCACGCCCAATGGCCATGTCTTTGGTTGCCAGACCCAACTCGTTGTCGGGGGCATCGTTTGCTATAGCCCTGAGCAGCTTCAGAATGCCTACAATATTACGCCGTTGCTCAAAGCTGGCATCACTGGTGCTGGCAAGACGATCGTCATCATCGACGCCTATCAAAACCCAGCCATGCAAGAAGACCTCGTCAACTTTGACACGGCCTTTGGCTTGCCTGCGCCAAACTTCACCCAAATCGCCCCCGATGGCTTGACGCCCTTTGACCCCAATGATGCCAACCAAGTTGGCTGGGCGGGTGAAATCACGCTGGACGTGCAATGGGCACATGCCGTTGCCCCCGGTGCCAACATCACCTTGGTGCTGGCCAAGTCCAACCAAGATGCCGATATCCTCAGTGCGACCAAGTATGCCGTTGATCATCGCGTCGGCGATATCATCACGCAGAGCTTTGGCGAAAATGAGAAATGTGTCGATCCCAAGTTGCTCAAAGATGAGCATGCCATCTTTGCCAACGCCACGCGCAAACACATGACCATCTGTGCTTCTTCCGGCGACCAGGGCGCGGCCCAGCAGACCTGCGATGGCAATTCGTGGGTGCAGGTGGCTTCGTCACCCGCCAGCGATCCGTTCGTGACGGGCGTGGGTGGGACCGAGTTGATCGCATCGCCCGCGTGCCGTGATGCCGCGTTGAACGAGATCCCCTGTGCCTCGGGCATCCCCGCAGGCACGTATCAGAGCGAAACCGCCCTCAATGAAGCGCCGGGCCTCTTCACGGATGGCAGCTTCTCGACGGGTGGCGGCTTCAGCACCGTCTATCACGAGCCGTTCTATCAGTTCGGCAACGTCAATCACCACTTCCAGCGCGGTGTGCCGGATGTCGCCTACAACGGTGCCATCGGTCATGGCGTGTTGGCCTCCTTCACCGTGGGTGGTGGCTTCTTCATCTTCGGCGGCACCAGTGCCGGCTCCCCCCAGTGGGCGGGCATCACGGCCTTGGCCGATCAAAAAGCGGGCCACAGCCTGGGCTTCTTGAATTCGACGTTGTACAAAATCAGTTTCTTCTCCAGCCTGTACAAGGCCGATTTCCATGACGTCACCAGCGGCAACAACAGCGTGCAAGAGTTCGATGCCACGAACACGCTGGTGTCGGTGCCGGGCTTCAACGCTGGCAAGGGTTGGGATGCGACCACTGGCTTGGGCACACCCAACGTCGCCAATTTGCTGAAGTTGATCCCTGCTTATCATAGCGACAACGATGACAACGACGCCGCCAACAAGATGGACAAATAACCGTTCATCTTGACCAACGCGCGGGGATGCATCAGATTGATGCATCCCCGTTCATTTGCACGCTGACTCGATGGTGGTGCGGATGGCTAACCAACCGACAGCGAGAGGTTGCGCCTGTGGTTCACCACAGGCAGCGCCTCGCGATTCACTGCCAGCGACTCTTCCAAGCGGGCAGCGCTGAAAGCCCTACTCGAACACATCGCGTGGATAGGTCGTCTTAGCAAGCGCGCTCTCCGCCAGGGCGATTTCGACGGTGACAAATGGCTGTTGCCGCGAGGTCGCGGCGAGCACGCTGCCATCGGGGCCAACCACCACGCCACACCCGCAAAAGGACCCCGGGGCAACACGGTTGGAGGAAAGCACAAACGCGCCAGAGACGTAGGCGGCCATGCGCGGCGCGATGACCCAGTGCTCATAATCCAAGGTGGTGGCACGTGGCACGGCGATGATATTCGCGCCTTGCTTGCCATAGGCGCGGGCCCACTCATTGAACATCAATTCGGTGCAGATGAGGAACCCAATCGCGGCCTCCCCGGTGCGCGTAAGGCTGAAATCGCGCTCACTGCGGTCAAACCAATTGCGTTCATAAAAGCCCGCTTCGTTGGGCAGATAATATTTATCATGGGCAGCTTGCGCGCCAGTGGTGGGCGTCCAAACGAAGGCGCGATTGATATGATGCGCGCCGCTGGTGACGGGATACGTCCCCAGCACGGTCGCGGACGCGAGATCGCTGAGCCGCGCCAGCATCTCGTGATGGGCCGTTTCGGCATCGCGCCAGATGTTCGCATCGAATGCCGGAATGCCCGCGAACCACGACGTGAAGGGTAACTCTGGCAACAGCACCAGATCGCTCTGGGAGGCGCGTGTGTGCGCGACTAAGGCGTCCCACGCTGTGGCAAAGGCCACGCGATCATCGGGCATCTCACAAACGGTCACTTTCATGGGCGCTCTCCTCGTCGTTGATCTGGTCATGTCACAGTCAATGTGTGCGCTTGTTCCTGAAACCATCTGATAGTAGCATGCCGCCAAAACAGCGCAAAGCAAAGAGCCAATCGTGGCGCGAGGGATGGGTCCATGGCCAATCCCCCAGGGTTCCCACGGCACGCTCTTGCAAAAACCGCTTGTTCCCCTACAATGATGATGCCCCTGCTGTCAGCATCGGCATCGCCAAGCCGCGCAACCAAGGGCAGCCATGCGCAATTGATTGAAAAAACCATGCATCACACAAGGAGATGACTCGCTATGTCTTCCAATGCAAACGGTCCCTCTCAAACACCCGTGAAAGCGCAGACGCCGCGCCCTATTCGCCCTAATACGTGGGCCGCCATTCTTGTCGTTTTGGTCATCGTCGTCCTCATCGGCAGCTTCCTCGCCTTTTTCCGTGGCCACAACACCACCGCAGCGGCAGGCACACAGCCGACTGCGCAAGCCACCAGCACCGCCACGGCGATAGTCACTGCCATTCCCCAAGCACAGGTCACCAAGAACGACGCCGAAGCCTTCCTGGCAAGCTTCCTCTTAGCTTGCCAGAATCCCGCCACCTATAGCTATGCGGGCCAGGGCGTCCCCTGCGCCAAACTGGCACGCGGGCGCATCCCCCCACTCACCAGCGCGCCACCCCCTCATTATTGTGTGGATGACTGGCACCTCGTCTCAGCGTTCGAGTATGACACCAAGGCAAACCTGCAACATTTCGCCGCCCAAATGAGCATCGATGGGGTGACATTAGCGACGACCCAGATGCCAATCAAGCCCATCAACGCGACATACGCGCAGCACTATCTTGGTGGCCAATATTACTATACGCAGGCTGGCGCGCTCTTGTCGCCACAAAGGTTGGGGGTTGGCAGCCATACCCTGCACCAATTCGCGGCGGATGGTTTCAACCGAGCGCTTACGTTCAGCGTGGATGCCACAGCAACCGGGGCGTGTGCCTAGCGACGGCGCTTGCATCACTGAACAATCTGAGGGGCTCTGGCAGCCCAGCGTGCCTTGATGGCGCACCCTGGGCTGCCGGAGCGCGCGACTCTGGCGCGGCAAATTCGACCTCCAGACGACACAAAGCGTCCTATTCCGCTCGCCGTGGCGCAACAAAACTGCTATGATGTTGGCACGTCGCCCAAGACGATTCATCCTGGGGTAAGGATAGCAAGCTGATGGAAGTCCCGGTCACTCTCGCCGCCGCTGCGCGGGCGCTCCGCACGGGCGGCACCACCTCGGTGGACCTCACCAGGCGGTTCCTGGCAACCATTGCCGCACGCGAGGGCACGGTGCATGCCTTCGCCACCATCACCACCGAGCGCGCTCTGGCCGATGCCACCCGCGCGGATGCCGAGCGCCGTGCAGGCATCGACCGGGGGCCGCTCCATGGCGTCCCCATCGCCGTGAAGGACCTGCTCATGACGGCAGGCATCCCCACGGGGGCCGGGTCAGCCGTGCTGCGTGACCACACCCCCACGGAGGATGCCGATGTCGTGCGCGAACTGGCGACGGCGGGGGCGGTGCTGTTGGGCAAGACGAACACACACGAGTTCGCGTGGGGCGTCTTTACCCCGCCGACGCGCAACCCTTGGGACCCCACACACATTGCCGGGGGCAGCAGCGGTGGCTCAGCGGCGGCGGTGGCGGCGGGTGAAACCTGCGCGGCCATCGGCACCGACACGGGGGGATCGATCCGCATTCCGGCGGCGTGCTGCGGGGTGACGGGCTTCAAGCCCAGCTATGGCCGCGTCAGTCTGCGCGGCGTCATTCCCCTGAGTACGTCGCTGGATCACGTCGGCCCCATCGCCCGCACTGCGGAAGACTGCGCCTTGCTGATGGATGCCATCGCCGCAGCACCCTGGCGCGGCAGCCACACCGAAGGCATCGACGCGGGCACCGACGCCATACGTTTCGGGCTGCTGGCGGGGCCATGGGCTGAGGGCGTCAGCCCCGCCGTGTTGACGCTCGTGCACGCCGCCGCTGCGATCT
>JACDGC010000773.1 GCA_013815535.1 Ktedonobacterales bacterium | reverse complement strand
CGCGCGCACAGGCCGTAACATTGCCGCAGCCAGCCATCCCCCTGCGCATGCGTTGGGTGTGGCAGACTGGCACTGATGCCGAGCAGCCCCAGACCATACTCCGCTTCGCACCCCAGCGCGCCCAGGGACGCCACCAGGGCATCGCACACCTCGGCGCCAACGCCCGGCGTCGTCAGCCCACGCACCAGGCGCGCGTCCCATGCATTTGCAGTTTGCCATACCATGCCGCCACGCTCCCCCTTGCCAGTCTGTGAGGTAGCGTAACGCACAGGGTTACAGAATGCAAGCGGTGCGGGCAGATAGTCCTAAGCCATGCGGGAAAATCTTATGAAGTTCGCGCATCTGACGCACCATGCTGCACCAACACAGCGATTACTTCCGCATCGCCCGCCCCGACTGCGTCAAAGAAAGCCTCTTCTTGTGTCATGGTGCTACTCTCTTTCATCTCAGCGTGTTGGCACGCGCCCCGTATGGAGTATAGTGCCCCCAGCGACTTCAAGGCTTCTTGAAAATCACCTTTTCCGCGAGGAACCTTCACCCATGAATATCACGCAGGCACAATCCATTCATCTGAGGGAGCTCGTTGCGCTGGATGCCCGCAACATTGGCGACGAGCGGAGGCAAGGGACCATCTCCGCCGCCATCACGCAAGGGTGCGCCTGGCTCGCTGAAGATCAGGGAGAGGTGGCGGGTTTTGCGCTGGTGCATCAGCATTTCTTCGATCACCCCTTTATCGAATTGCTGATGGTACACCCAGCCCAGCGACGACGCGGCGTGGCAAGCGCGCTGCTGGCAGCAATTGAGGCGCGCTATGCACCAGACAAGCTCTTCACCTCCACCAACCAATCGAATCTGCCGATGCAAGCACTCTGTGCCGCACGCGGCTATCTCGCCGCTGGGGTAGTGCTGCATCTGGACCCCAGTGACCCTGAGTTGATCTTCGTCAAGCTTCTGTGAGCTACGGTGCTCGATACTGGACGGCTGCTTGAGCATCGATGCCATTGGGAAAGGTGATATATGACGCCCACAGCGCCACAGCGTGCCCGTGGCGATCACTCGACACCGCCGCAAATGTGCGGTTCGTTTGCACGAGGCTCGTCACCTTTTGCAGCCCACTATCGCCCGGTCGTGCGCGCGTAATATTCCCGATGTCGTCGGTGAAATACAAGGTATTGTCTGAGACGGCGGCAATGGGATTGGCGATGTTTCTGCCTTGTCCGTTGGGGTCCAAGGTAGGCATGGCCGGAACCTCCGCCCAGTGCTCCCCACCATCGGTCGAGGTGATGACATGGGAAGCGTTATTCACGTCATAAAATGTCGTGCCATCGCTGGCGCTTATGATGCTGGGGAAGGAGGTATTGCCCACCTCCACGACTTTCGTCCAGGTGCTGCCTACATCGTTGGTCTTTTCCAAGATAATCTGACTGCCGACCACTGTTGGCACATAAAGGGTCTGGCCAAAGCCGTAGAGAGGGGTGTATGTCGTCTTGACCGAAGGAAATGCGCTGAGATCAAGCCAGCGTGCGGGTCCACCAGCGACGCTTACGGCAAATATCCGCCCGGCATCTTGCCCTGGTGGCGGATAAGACGAGGGGGTGGTCGCCCGAAAGAACAGCGCATTCCCGGCGAAGACGGGCTGCGAAACCGCTGTATAGTTTGGGTCAGTGCCAACAGGCAACACGAGTTCGTGCCACGTGCGGCCCCCATCAGACGAATGGAAGGCACGCAAAAACACACAGCCATTGAAACATCGGCTGGTTTGCATCGCGATATCATTTGGGTCGGTTGCATTCACGGTGAGATGGCAATTGACGCCAATCGGCCCGCTAGTGGTGACGCTCTGCCAGTGACCGCCGCCGTCATGCGTCACCGAGACGGCCATCCGGTTGCTCTGGCCGCCGCTCGTCTGCGCGCAGATGTACCCCGTCAATGGGTCGCTCAGGCCAAAAGCGATGTGCAGCCCATTGGTGACGCTTTTCATGGCGGTCCAGTCTTGCCCCGGCGCGACGGTCAGCCCCAGCGCGGGCGGCGTCGCGGTCGGGCTGGGCGCGGTGGTCGCCGTCGCGACAATCGTTTGCGTGCTGCTAGCTTCGGGCTTGGTCGCGGTAAAGACCAAGATGACGGCGGTCAGCACGATCACAATCGCTAGCGCGCCCAGTCCCCCTAGGATGGCGGTCTTTTGTTGTCTGGCTGGCATCATCGTTTCTCGCTGTTCCTGCATATTCAACTGCACGTCGCGCCAGATGGCATCTTGCATCTGGGGTGGGTCGAAGCGGCGGACGGCGCGCCCGACCAGATCCATCTCGGTGAGAGCTTGCTGGCAAGCGCGGCAGGCGCGCACATGCGCCTCGAAACGCTGTGCCTGGGTGAGGGGCAGTTCACGGTCGCGCCAGGCCCCCAGCGTCGCACGGTCCATGCC
>JACDGC010000772.1 GCA_013815535.1 Ktedonobacterales bacterium | reverse complement strand
GTTGTGTGCTGTAGTGGCTCTCTTGTTTCGAAATCAGCAGATGAACCAATCCATTGGCACCTTTCACGTGGACCAACCATTCGGCATCGTTTTGTTTTTGGGGGGTGATGCGCACTGGCTCTTGGCCACCGTGCGTCAAGAACCATAGGATCGCTTCGTGGCCAACAACGGCATCCGAAATATGGGATTCACTTACCGACATGGTGTTTTATCTCCCTTGAGGTACAGTTCTTTTTTGCTGAGGCACAGGGGATGATAACACATCCGGCGATACCACCGCAAATGCTGCATATTGGTGTATCCATGGGCAGAGATGCCGCTAGCAGGCGTCACGTTATATGTGATGGGTGAGGGAGAGGTAGGCCCAAGCCGCCTGAGCGAGCAGTCCAATGCCGATGAGGGCGATGCCCCACCCTTTGTGGCGCTGAGCGGCTGATTGGGCGATGGCCGCGTCGAGCAACGCGAGCACATAGAGCCACCCCACCAATTCCAACGCGCCCAACGCGAAGGGTCCCCAGGCATCGCGAAAGAGGAAGAATCCGCCCAGCGCCGCCACCAGTGAGACGCTCCCGAACTGGAGGGTGAACATCCCCAGATCACGCCGATCCGCGAAGCGCACCTCACCCGCCGTTGCCATATAGCCTGCAATGAGGCCCGCCACGGCCCAACAGAGCACCGCCACGATGTTGACATCCGTCACGCCAATGAGGCGCGCTGAGAAGACGTATGCCAGCAGGAGGGCGCTGGCGAAGATGGCTCCCCCCGCCAGCCGCCGCCGACCCCCCAGTCGTCCCTCCGCGCTGCCATACAGCACATAGAGCGTGCCAGCGGCCTCTGGTAGGATGCCACCGATGGCGAGCAACGTCAGGGCATTCGCAAGCAACATCAGACTGCCAGTCCTTTCTCAGCCGCGTAAGAATGCCAATGGAGTAAACTTTTGTCCCAAGATGGAGTTGGCATCAGTGCCCATCCATTTATCGAGGACGGTGGCATAGACCGAACGGAAGTCGGTCTTGAAGACCAGGCTGTGATCGACATCCAGATTTTTGAGGTCGGGCGCATCGCCATAGATGCCACCGTTCACGCCTGGTCCAAAGACAAAGAGCGGCGCGGCGGCCCCATGGTCCGTGCCCGCGCTGCCATTTTCGGTGACGCGGCGGCCAAACTCGGACCAGGTCATCATCAACACATTATCGGCGACCCCATGCGCGGTCAGATCCTGCCAAAAGGCCGCGATGGAACCCGCAAGGTCGGGATAGAGGCCAGCGAGCACCGTTTTTTGTTCCACGTGGGTATCGAAGCCGCCGATGATGACATGGCCCACCCGCATGGGCAAGCCCTGAGTGATGGCGGTGGCAATGAGTTGCAATCCCTCGCCCAGGGCCGTTTGGGGGTAGGTCGCTGCGGGTTGATAAGCCGTCACGGCTGATTGGAACTGCTGCGCGGCGTTGACCGTTGCCTTGGCGAGGTTGCCCAGATATGGGGCGAAGCGTGTGTTACCGCTTTCCTGGTAGAACTGCAACAGGCGCTGTGTGCGTTCATCGTCGCGTTCTGGTGCGGAGCGATCACCCTGCACGGTGAAGGCCGCTGGATCGCCAATGGCGGCGATAGCCGCATTGGCAGCCATCATCTCGGGGGCGATCTCGACGCCCTCACATAGACCGGCGAATGGTGAGGCGGTGTTGCCGCCCACGCTGGCCAGATAGCGCCCCAACCAGCCCGACTGTGAAGAGCCTTGTTCGCCCGACATATCCAGCGTCTGCCAGATGTACATGGATTGGAAGTGTGAGAGGTTCGCTTGGGGATAGCCAACGTTTTCGATGATCGCCATCTGTTTGGCATCCCAAAGGGGTTTGAGCGGATTCAAGCCCGTATGCAGCCCCAGATCATTCGTCAGCGGCACGACTTGCTTGCTGTCAACGGCGAGGTTGGGGCGTAGTTTCGGATACAGCGGATCGCGGTAGGGAATCACCGCGTGCAGGCCGTCGAGCCCACCCGCGATTTGTACGACCACCAGGATCTTGCCAGCGGTCACAGCCTGCACGGCGGCACCCATGGCGGAGGGGGCCGTGGCCATGGCACTGAAGATGCCGGGGACGGCCAATTGGGCCCCCACCGTCAGCAGACCATCCTGCAACATGACACGCCGCGAAAAACGAGATTGCATGCGCTGAACTCCCTAGCTGAGCAGATACGCTGGACTGGTCATCAGCAAATAGATGACCCCCCGCAGTCCGCTCGCGGGTACGCTGGTCTTCCCGCCAGCGAGTGGGATGGTTGGCCCCTCGGCAGCCGTGGTCAGGTGGGCGAGCAATCCTTGCCGCTGGGTGTCTGTCACCTGCCCGTCGATGCTGAGTTGCGTGAAGTGCTCGACCACGGCTGCTGGGGTGGTGAGGTGGTAGCGTTGGATGAGTGTGCTGAAATGG
>JACDGC010000771.1 GCA_013815535.1 Ktedonobacterales bacterium | reverse complement strand
CAACGATCGGTTACGGAATGGTGCCGAGTGCCCGTCGGATAGTTTGATCGGGGGTGCCACCAGGATCCCTCACTGTCGCCATTCACTTGCTTGAATGAGCACGCCTATGAACCTTGTTTGTCGCTTCGCGCCCCGCTCATCCCACGCTGTTTGCCACGGAGGAGGTCGCATCCATGCAAATCGTCTATGAGCGGTGTGCCGGGATTGATGTCCACAAAAAGCAAGTGGTCGTCACCGTCATGCTGACAACCGCCACCGGAAAAGTGGAGAAACAGACCAAGACGTTTACCACGATGACGGCTGATCTGCTCGCTCTGGCTGATTGGCTAAGTTCGCTCCAAGTGGAGCAAGTGGCGCTTGAAAGTACCGGGGTGTACTGGTATCCCGTGTTTAACATCTTGGAAGCCAGTCACACTATCATCCTGGTCAATCCCCAACACATGAAAGCCGTGCCAGGGCGCAAGACCGACGTGCGGGACAGTGAATGGATTGCGGATTTGTTACGCCATGGCTTGCTCACGGCGAGTTTTATTCCGCCTCAACCCATTCGGGTCTTGCGGGAGTTGACCCGCTATCGCAAGACCTTGGTGCAGGAGCGGTCGCAAGAGATCAATCGTCTGCAAAAGGTGTTGGAATCCGCTAACATCAAGCTCGCAGCGGTCGCAACCGATGTGCTGGGAGTCAGTGGGCGCGACATGCTCGAGGCGCTGATCGCTGGTGAGCAGGATGCGGCAGCCCTGGCACAACGCGCACGAGGCCGCTTACGCACGAAAGGGTCCGAGTTACGGCAAGCGCTAGAGGGCCGCGTTCAGCCCCATCATCGGTTCTTACTCCGCCGTATCCTGGCGCATATCGACTTTCTGGCGACCTCGCTGGCCGAAGCGGTGACGCTCTTGCAAAGTATTCCGGGGATTCAAGCCACTGCCGCAGCGGTCATCGTCGCGGAAATTGGCGTCGATATGACCCGATTTCCCAGCGCCAAGCATTTAGCCTCCTGGGCAGGTGTATGCCCAGGGAATAAGCAAAGTGGGGGCAAGCGCATGCAAGCCGGCATGACCAAGGGCAATCCGTGGTTGCGCGGCATGCTTGGCGAGGTGGTCTGGTCCATTTCTCATACGAGTAACAATTATCTCGCCGAGCAATATCGCCGGATTGCCCGTCGGCGTGGGAAACACAAAGCTATCGTGGCTGTGGCGCATACCGTGCTGGTGATCATCTATCACCTCTTGCGGGACAAGCGCCCCTATGTCGATTTGGGAGCGGATTACTTCGACAAGCTCGACAAAACCCGACTGGAGCGCCAACATGTTCGTCGTCTTGAACAGCTGGGGTATGCTGTCACATTGACCCCGGCCCAAGCCGCCTAGCCGAACCGTGTAGGGCATCTTCCCAAAGGGGGCAGCACAGTACGAGAGCGCAGGGACCCATCTTATTCGTCGCTGCTCATGATTCTTCATGCCCTCAACAAGTACGCACTGACTGTTGGCCGTTCCGTTGTTCATGAGGCTCATCTTTCTACATTTTCCTATGAGCCTTTTTATTTTGGTTTCTGTCCACAACTTCCAAGTAAAGCGCCCCCTATCGTTCCACTATTAGAACCACAGCCGCGCAAAGGGAATGCGGAGGGGCGCGTCATTCGGGTTCGCTGGCCTCCGTGGGTGCGCCCTCGACCGCTTCATCGAAGCGCCCCAGATGCACCGTGTACAGCGGCCCCTTCCCCTCGCGCCAGCGATAATCCAGGTAGGGGCCATACCGACGCTCGATGTACAGATCATCCAGCGCCACCGTGCTCCCCGTCTGCTTCGCCTCACGCAGCGCCGCGCGATTGAGCACCAACTTGCGCACGGAGTGGTACTCGAAATTCCCCGTGCCCCGCAGCAGTTCGGCGCGTTGCCCTTGGAGCTGCCGCTCGAAGGCCGCCAACCGTTCCGCCAGCGCTTCCGTGCTGGCCGCGCGCCGCCGCTTCGCATGCGGTTCCGCCGCGGCGAGCAGGGCGATCAGTTCCTCTTCGGGGCTGGGTCCCGGTTCGCTCAGGAGATCCTGCGCCAGATCGAGTGCGGCGCTAATCACCGCGAAGCGCGCCGCCAGCCGTCGCCGTCGGATGGCGGCCAGCGTCACCTCCAGGTGTTCATAGTGCTTACGGGTAGAGAAACGCTGGTGCAATGCCTGACGCGCCGCGCGTTCCTCCACGCTGGCCATCTCATCCGGGGAACGCAGTCCCCGCGCCAGCGCGACGAGCTGGTCCACCAGACGGTCGATGGTCTGTTCGAGATGGGCCTGGGCCTCCCCGGCCCGACCGAACATCACGTCCAGGGGATGCGGCTCCCCTGGCTCCCAGAAGAGGCGACCCTGGATGCTGCATACCGACTCACGACATGCTGGGTCTGACGCAGTTTTGGTGCAAGGGGGGAAGCTAGCAGTAATTG
>JACDGC010000051.1 GCA_013815535.1 Ktedonobacterales bacterium | reverse complement strand
CCCCCCCCCCCCCCCCCCGGCTCCCCGCGCTTCCGAACGGTCGTCCCCCGTCCTTGGGGGAATGGGCAATAGCAGTATCACGCCCAGGTATAAAACCAACACTTTATCCGCAACACTTGCCAGAAACTACGCCCAGGAGCCGCCCCATGGTCTGTCCCAACACGACAAAAGTGCTGAATCCCCTCAGCGAACGCCTTTCCAGCCTCCCGCCATCAACCAAAGCCCAGGTGGCCTATTGGGGCGAATTGGCACGGCGGATTGCCCTCAAGGGGCCGCAAGGGATGGGCGATAGCGATTGGGAAGCGGGTTTGGCTCCGACACGTCCCACCCTGCGAGCGATGGAAGAGCGCGGCCTGGTGGTGCGGCGCAAGCGAGCGTGGCACTGCAAGCGCGATTGGCGGGCGGTCCTCGCGCAACTGCAAGCCCTGGCGGTGGCGACGCCCCGTCTCGTGGTCGCCGATGCTCCGGCTCCCGGACTGCCCACCTATGCGGAGCTCGAGACGTGGGAAGTGGTCGCCAACTGGCTGGACGTGCAGCCCGGACGCAAGGCCCGCTATCCCTTCCCTGGCCTCGATATCCCGTTCGCGCGGCTTGAGCGCATGCGGTCGGTGCGGCTCGTGCAGCATCGGCGCGGCTGCTATTGGCAAATCTTCTCCGGTTGGAAGGAGCGGCTGCGGGAACTCTGGTGCGGGGTGCTCAAAGCTGAGACGGAACAGGAAGAGGATGAGCGACCCGAACCTGTTCCCCTGATAGTAGCGGCGGGGGTGGATACATGGTACCTCAATGTTCTTGACACCGAGGGGTTACCGCTGAAACTGCGCCAGCTGCTCGACGATTTGCAGCGTCAGGCGCAAGACGAAGAGGGTGAGGTGGAACTGACCACCCACTTTGATGGCATGCCGCTGTTCCTCTATCGGACGGGCCTGAGTAGCGCCCAGGGGGGTGGCGTCTCGTGGTCGTATCTGCTCCGCAATGAGTCCATCACCATCTTGCTGCGGCGTACCCCGCTCAACGGCATTGTGGCGCAGCTGCGCCTCGGCTCCGAATGCCTGTGGCGGCTCACGCCGTCGGGGGCGCTGGCGGCGGTGCAGGTGCTCTTTCGGCGCTGGTGGGCCGCTGAGCGGCGTGAGGTGCGCTATCAGGTGAGCCAGATCCATCTCGCCGTCGATGTTGCGGGGGTGAATCTCGAGCAGGAGAGCATGCGCCAGTATGTGACGCGCTCGCGCAAGGGGGCGCTGCATCGGCCCAGCACGTCCGACCTGGTCGAAACGGCGGGGCAGACCTGGGATCCGATGGCTGAGCAGGATGCCCTCTTCGGCGACATGGGGATGCTCACCTTTGCGAGTGACCCCTGGGAAGAGAGAGCGCCGTCGGGCTGGGGGAACGCCCTGGAACTGCTGGGGGTCAATGAGCCAGAGGAGGTCGAGGACCGCGCTCAGATCGTCAACACCTGGGGTAAGCGGGTCAGTGGCATCACCTGGTCACCGGGTGGCGCGGCGTCGATGGTACTGTACGATAAGACCTTGCAGCAACGCCTCTCGGGCAAGACGCATATGGTGCCCATCTGGGAAGGGGCGGGGTGGCAGCAAGGGGAATTGGTCGTCCGCCATGAGGGGCGGCTGCGGCGCGAAGTCCTCGCCGAATTGGAAACGGCTGCGGGCGAGCGGGGCTGCTTCGATGATCCGCAAGATTGCCTCGACCATCTGCAAGATCTTCTGGCGTACATGGTGGGGCGTCCCCCCGAGAGCCAGACGTGCCCGGAAGAGACGGACGTGGCTTGGATTCGACGGGTGGTGCCCCAGGCCGATGATGCCACCCATCGCTCGCGGTGGCCGACGGAGCCGACGTGGCAGGTGGTGCAAGGAGCAACGTTCACCGACGCGGCTCCTGAGGTGCGGCGGCTCATTCGGCGCAAGCGCACAACGGATGCCCTCGACGGGCGCGTCAAGACGCTCTATGGGGCGCTGGTCAGTTGTGCGGCGCTCACCCACACCAAAACGAGCACCCTGGATATCTCGGTCGCGTTGCATGATGTGGTGCCGCTGCTGGAAAAGGAGAGCATCCAGCCGCAAAAGGAGTTCAGCGAGATGGTGCGGCAGCGCCGGCGTAAATGGGGCAAGCCCGTCCTGCCCGAACCGAAAGTGCTGCCGATTCGCGCGGATGTGCTGCTCGACCAACCCGAACCAGAACATCTGGATGCGCCGATTCCCCCGGCAGAAAAGGAACTCGAGCAGCTAGAATGGCTCATCGCCAATGCGGAACGGCGGGTGATGGAAGCGGAGCGGGCCTACCTCAATGCCCAAACCAACGGAATGCGCGGCAACAATGGCACACGCTTCCATGCGAGTGAGCAGCAACTTGACCACCTGGCGGCGTGGATCGCGTTTGAACGGGCTGAGCAAACCAAGCTGGTGGGCCACCAGGCCGAACTCATGTCGCGCTACGCATCGCCGGAAAGTATGTGAAATCACGAGAAATTGGTATATGGTGCTGATTGATCAGGTAGGGACGGATCGGCTATACTGCGGCTACCAATATATCGTCTCGCCGTGATTATCGAGAGGAGCGCCCCATGCCGACGTATCAGAAGGTGTTCATCAGTTACTCCCACATCTATGGGGCGCTTATCGAACAATTCAAGCAAGATCTGCGCGCCCATGGCATCACGGTATGGATTGACCATGAGAGCCTGACGCCTGGCACGCTCAATTGGGACAATGCAATTCGTATTGGTATTCGGGCGGTCGAAGTGGTGCTCTACATGGCCTCACCTGAGGCGCGGCAATCCAACAATGTTCAGGGGGAACTGGATGTCGCCGAACGGGAAAGCAAGCCTATCATTCCGATTTGGATCGCGGGAGATCATTGGGTCGATGCCGTGCCGATGGCGATGTCGAAGATGCAGCACATCGATGCACGCGGCGCGCGCTATCCGCAAGCCCTGCAACAACTCTTGGCAAGCCTCGGCGTCAATGGGGGGACAGCACCTGTTCGGCCTGCCGTCGTTCCGCCCCTACCACCGCGCTCGTCCTATCCCATCCTGGCCCGACTGGATAGCCTCGGTTTCGAGGGACTGCGTGACCCCAAGGGAGTGCCGTACATCCTGCCACCTGTGTGTGCGGTGCCAGCGGGCAAGTTCACGATGGGTAGCACGCAGGATGACCAGGAAGCCTCTGATGATGAGAAACCGCAATATCGCATCGAGGTGGGGGCATTCGAGATTGGTACCTATCCCGTGACAGTGGCCGAGTATGCGCTGGCGGTGATAGCGGGGGCGGTTCCAGTGCCACAGGAACCCAGTGATAAGCGGTTTACTTGGGCTGAGCAGCAGAAACGCGCGGATCATCCGGTCGTGTGCGTGACCTGGGAGAATGCGCGTGATTATTGCCGCTGGCTGACCAAGATGACGGGACAGCTCTGGCGCTTGCCCACGGAAGCCGAATGGGAAAAAGCGGCGCGGTGGGATGCCGCCCAAAACCATACCCGCAAGTATCCATGGGGTGATACCTGGGATAAGGCGCGGGCGAATACGAGCGACGGTGGGCCTGGCTTGATGACGCCCATTGGCCTGTATGCGGGCAAGGGGGATGCCAGCCCATATGGGGCACATGACATGGCGGGCAACATATGGGAGTGGATGAGCACCCTTTGGTATGACCGTCCGCCCTATGATGCCATCCAATACGAGAAAGATGGCGATGCAACTTCCCGTCGTGTGCTGCGTGGTGGTTCTTGGTGCGACGGTCCACTGTTCTCGCGCGCGGCCTACCTCAGCCTCAATCTCAGGGCCGTCTGGAACGTCATCTGGGGTTTCCGTGTTGTGCGCGGGGATGGGCTGGTGAAGTAAAGAACATAAGTTCTTGTTTTCTTGCTTTCTTTCCCGTTCCTTCACCACGCATGGTGTTCCTGGTTGATCTACTGGTGGGGCGTCAGCCGTCCCTCGCGCGTAGCGCGATCAATTTTCTGGCATTTTGGTGAACGGCATGGATGAACCAGATCTGCGTTCCATTTATGAGCAGTTGGCCTCTTTTGAGAACCTGTGGCTAGCCTTTCATAAGGCGGCACGGGGGAAACGCTCGCGGCCTGATGTCGCCACATTTGAGTACGATTTGGAAGGCTGGCTCTTGCGCCTGAAACGGCAACTGCTCAACCGGACGTATGTGCCCGCGCCCTATCGCCGTTTTACCTTTGCTGACCCGAAGCCACGCGCTATCTCCGCCGCACCATTTCAGGATAGGGTCGTGCATCATGCCCTCTGTAACATCATAGAGCCGATCTTCGAGCGCCGCTTCATCGGCGATTCCTACGCTAATCGCGCCGGTAAAGGGGTCCATGGTGCCCTCGACCGCTGCACCCAGTTTGCCAAGCGTCATCGCTATGTGCTGCGCTGCGACATCGTGCAATTCTTTCCCTCGGTCGATCTCACCATCTTGCGGCGCATCCTCGCCCGTGCCATCCGTGACGACGATGTGTTATGGCTCTGTGACCAGATCATCACAGTTGGGGCCGGGGAACTGACCAACCAATATACTTTGGTCCTGTATCCTGGCGATGACCTCTTTAGCGCCGCTGCGCGTCCGCGAGGGCTACCCATCGGCAACCAGACTTCACAGTTCTGGGCGAACTGCTATCTCAACCTGCTCGATCAATTCGTCAAAAGCGAATTGCGCTGCGGGGCCTATCTGCGCTATGTCGATGATTTCCTGCTTTTTAGCGATGACAAAGACCAGTTGCATGCGTGGAAAGCACAGATTATCGAGTTTCTCGCCACGCGTCTGCGGCTGGTGCTGCATGAACGTGAAAGCACCGTCAGCCCAGTGACCACAGGCATCCCTTTTCTCGGCTTCACTGACTACCCTACCCATCGGCACCTGCGCCAACGCAACGGGTTAGCCTTTGCCCGTCGGTTACATGTGATGGGGATGGAAGCAAAGGCTGGGCGGCTGGATCTGCCCACGTTCTCGACGCGGGTACGCGGCTGGGTAGCCCATGCGGGGCATGGGGATACCTGGGGGCTGCGAACCGTGCTATTATCGGGTCGGAGGCGTCGAGATGAAAGAATCGCCCATCTTTAATAAGCTCTTTGATTTCACGGCCTGGGTCATTCCCCTGACGTTGAAGTTTCCGCGTCAACACCGCTTTGTGGTGGCCGAGGCGCTGCAACGGGTGACGTTGGGGGCGCATGAGGCGGCGATTCGCGCGGGCCATGCCAAGGAACTCGCCATGATTGGGCAGGAACTTGACGACGTGGCACTGCATCTGGCGCTCATCCGCTTTTACCTGCGTCTGGCCCTTAAGATGGCGCTCATCACGGTCAAGCAGCACGAGTTCGCCTCAGAATGCTTGGCAGAGATTGGTCGGCTGCTGGAAGGCTGGAAGCGCGTGAATGCTACCAAAGTGGTAGTTTCCGGCGTGGCGACGGGCTGATCATCCGTTGTTGCATCCCCGGTGCTATCGGGCCAACCGATCCGTGTGCTGCGTGGTGGTTCTTGGAACAACAATCCACAGAACTCGCGCGCGGCCTACCGTAACAACAATAACAGGAACAACTGGAACAACAACAGGGGTTTCCGTGTTGTGCGCGGGGATGGGATGATGGAGAAGCGCTTGGCCAGTAAATCGGTGCATGCCTTGTGCAATGACCGACGCGGCCACCCAATTTCTTCACCAGTGCGGTTGCGTCCGCGCTGAGGTCCGGCTGCGTCTGCATGCGACGCAAACGGCCAGCGATATAGAAAAGCGGCGCACGTTGGGCTATAGGCTGTCATGGCTGGGTAGTCGGGGGTGCGCCACCCTTTTAACGCTCGGCCAGCGCTGCCCCCAGCCGTGCCACCTGCGGCGAATTGCCGAATTTTCCCTGCTGCAATGTGGTGTGGATGTCTGCTATGCGGGCGATGTTGATCGCTGATTTCAATGCCTGTGACACTTTCAGGGTCGCTTCGGCGGTGGCGATGGCCACCAGCATATCTCCTGTTTGGCTATATGCTTGGGCACGTAATACATCAATGTAGGCATGGCGGCGCGTCTGGTCAGGGCCGATGCCGTGATCTGCCATCGTCAATTCGCCCAGGGCATCCTCAGGGCGATGCATGGCGATGAGTGCGCCCGCTCGGTCAAGGTGGTATCGTCCGGCGTTCAGCTTGACGTAGCTCTCATCGTCTTCCAACGTACCCCGTCGCACAATGCGCCCGGCCTGGTCAAGCAAGGTCATTACCTGCATCACCTCAGCGCTACCTCTGGCGGCGTGTGCGTGGGCATGCCCGGCAGCTAATAGCACAAGTCCTTTTAATTGAGGTCGTGCGTGCTGGGCATGTGGCAATGCTGCATCGAGATCAGCGATTGAGCCGGTGATGTCGCCTTGCTCTAGTTTCGTGCGTCCACGTCGAAAGTAAGCCGCTGCGATTAGCTCGCTGTTATCGGTCCCTTGTGCCAGCTTCAAAGCACGATTCGCATGGGCAAAGGCGGTTGAGTAGTCGCGCTGGTCACGCGCGATCCACGTTGCCAGCTGGTGATAGCGGCACAGAATCTCAGCGATTTGTCGTTGCTGGTCGCCATCTGTCTCGCTCAGCAATGCACGCAGGTGGCGTATCCACCGTGCAATGTCTTCGAGCGATTCCTGGGCGGTGCTGGAATAATCCAGTTCCCAATAGAGCCGCAAGGTTTCGTGATACTGAGCAAGGGTCGTTGACTCGATCTTGCTATGTTTCGGTGCGGTGACGGTTTCAAGCACGCGCCCCACTCGTTCGATTGGTGCGAGGCCAAGCAAGAGTGGGGGGATGCCCAGAATAGCGGCAAGCGCACGACGGCGCGAGATGGCCTCTGGCACCTGATTATCTTTCTCCATAGCTTGCACCCATCGCGCAGTCTTTCCCATTGCCTCGCCCAACTGGGCCGGACTCCACTTCTTCAAAAGTCGGTAGTGGCGTACCACTTGTCCAGCGTTGGGATAGCCGTCTTCATCGGGATCGAAGGGTCCGTAGCTATCCCACCAGAAGCGCTGCTCTGGCATGTTGTCCTCCCTGCGCAATGGCCTTTCACTAAAGAGCATATGCGGAATCGGCCATTTCATCTACACTGCTGCACGCGAAAACGAAGAAAAACTTCGTTCCGCAATATTTTTTCGTATGGTTGACCTTGACCCATGGTACGGTTGACCTACAAAGCAATACCGTCTGATTTTGGGGCACGTGGTCCCTTGGGGCCGCGTTTTCGGGGTTGGGCGATAAATCGCTCAAAGGAGTCTTCGTAGATGAGCCAATAGTTCCCCACTTTGGCAGCGTCCAGCACACCGCGACGCACCAGCAAGCTGATGTGGTCACGGGTCAACCCTGACCGCTGGTGTGCTTCGGTAGTTGAGATAAGGGTACGGCCATCTGCGGTAAGCTGCATCGAAAATCCCTGTTCATGCGAGACGATTTGCTTTCACTATAGCATGTCGGCGACGTGTTTGGGGAAGGTTCTTGACAAAAATACCAGGTACCTGATATTATTTGGGAGGGGCGAGCATGGGTAGACCTAAGCGAGGGCGTCCAAGCTACGATGATTATGCGCGGTGCGTGGCCGATGCGCTACGCTACGACATATTCGAGTTGGAGGAATGCACGCTTCTTGCTCAGATGCCAGGCGTCAAAGCTCTGGCAGTGCGGAATGTTCATGAGATTCTCCCCACAGGCGCAACCCTGCGCGCGATGTTTGACGAAACTGTGACGGCTATCGAGCGTTTGGCGAAAGTGAGCAAAGATCCTCTCATGGAACGCATTGCGCTCTTTCTCCAGATTTGGTACCGGGAACGTGGCACGGTCGTTCGTGTCGCAAAGGCTCTCAACGTGAGCCGTTCAACAGTGGTGCATAGCATCCAGCCGCGTGCCATTGATCTGATTGTCAAGCGCTTTCTCGACATGGCATGGCGCGTCGAATTGTCCGCGTAGAAACTTGGGATATCTTCTCAGTTTCTCGTCATTAGCCAACATTTACGGAGGATTAACCGCGCATTTCTTGTCGAGTGCAGGAAATTGGTGCGAGTGATAGCTGCTCAAGTGGCCTTGGTAAAGTGGTCGAAGCGGCTTCGCAGTAGGATACATGCGGGTTTGTTGGCTCCTAACAGGCTATACCTACTCTGGAACAGTTAGTCTAGGTTCGAATCCTGGTACCCCAGCCATCTATAAACCCGCTCTAGTAGCGGGTTTTTTGATAGCCCTCTCTTAACTATCTAGAACGACAAGTGAGATTGACAGCCAACTTGACAGCCAGCCATGTTTAGAAAGCTTGAAAAGTAGGAAGAGAAAAATGATACCGAGCTATAACTTTACCGTATTTATCAGTCATCAGCATGAGGACCAAATCCGATTAGCAGGCGTTCTTGATTTGCTCAAATTTATCAATAATAACGTCAAAGATGCAGTGTCGAGACAGCAAGGCAAAGTGCCAACTATTTCTTTCAGTGCCTGGATAGATAGTGAAAATATTGTTCCGGGAGAATCTTGGCGAGAAAATATCATTAAGGCTATTCAGACTTCTGACATCTTTATAGTTATTGTTCCTACACAACCATCAGTTTATGTTGCATTGGAATGTGGGATGGCTATGGCGTTTGATAAGCCTATCATTCCTATCTCGCATTCTAAAGAAGACATGACGAAATATGGTCTAGAATTTCTCCAAGGACTAATAGTTTCAAATTTAAGCGGAGAAAATGATGAGGCTAAAGTGAAACACTTATTCAGTCTGTTTTCTAAAGCACTGCTTAGTGCCATCAATCGTACCATGAAAAATGGGTAGTAGAAACCTACTACCCATGCAGGGTTATTTTCCAGCATCATCTGGGACATAAAATAAATTCTGCATACTCTGTGCTGCCTCATCACGTGAAGCTTGCATAATATGTGCGTAGGTGTTCATCGTCACGGCGATGTCGCTATGTCCTAGCAAGTCTATAATGACCCGTGCATGTACTCCTTGGGCAATCAAGAGTGATGCACAAGTATGTCGCAAATCGTAGAAGCGAATGTGTGGTACACCTGCTTTCGTCAACATACGATGAAAGTAGCACGAAACATTCACTTCATGGAGTGGCGTGCCTTTCCCAGTGGTGAAAACCAAACCAAGGGTATTCTGCCATCCAATCCCGAAACTTGCAGCTTGACGCAGTTGTCGTTCTCGATGTGCGTGTAATGCCTCTAGTGCGAATTGAGGCAGAGATATTGTTCGCTGACTGCTATCTGTCTTCAATTCATCAAGGTGAGGCTTCCCACCAACCCATTGCAATGAGACGCGCACAGACAGGGTTCCTTTTGCAAAGGAAATATCCTTCCACCGCAGCCCTAATGCCTCACTTTTCCGCAGACCCAAAGCAATGGCTACAGTATATAGAGCCTCTAAGCGGTCCCCTCGCACCGTCTCTAAAAACTTGCGTGCCTCATCAGGTGTGAGAAACGCTTGCTCTTTTCGTTCACGCCGAGGGATTTCTACCAATGTTGCCACGTTGCGCGGTATCAATTCCCACTTGACCGCCTGATTGAGCGCACGCCGCAAGGTCGCATGGGCATACCGCACAGTACGCGAGGACAGCCCCGACGCCATGCGCTGATTCAGAAAGCGTTGCACATCTTGCGGCGTGAGCTTCGACAACTGAATTTTGCCAAGGTCAGGTACTAGATACAAGCGAATAATCTGCTTGTAGCTTTCGTAGGTCTTATTGCGAAGCGTTGCTTTTGCCCCATCCTCTAACCAATGCGTCAAAAACTGCTCGACCGTCTGTCGGTCTGTTGGGATAGGAATCCCCTGCTGTTGGTCGCGTAGTGCTGCTGTGAGCTTTTCTTGGACTTCCTTGCGCGTGTCGCCATAGAACGACTTGCGCTTGCGTTTCCCATTCACATAGCCGAGGTTAACGACTTCCACCCAGCGGCCATCATCGCGCTTGTAAATAGAGCCTTCATTCTGCCCACGCTTACTCATGTTGGTTGTCCCCCTGTAACTGCTGCTGGATGAACGTCTCTAGCGCCGAGACAGGAATGCGCCGAGCCTTCTTAATTTTGATACTGACGAGTTCGCCACTGAGGACCAAGTCATAGAGCAGCGAACGGCTAAGGTTAAGCCGTTGTGCTGCTTCTGCAATGGTGAGCAGCAGCTTAGGATAAGTCTCTATTTGTGCTTGCATCGTGTTCCCCCTAGCTGGCTTTCGATGTTTGTTGAGCTTGCTGCCGTTGCAAATAGTGCGCCTCCGCCTTCTCCATCAGCCGGAGGAGCTTCTTACCCTTGCCGTGCATGAGGTCCGTGAAGGTCTGGGCCTTGCGCTCTTTGAGGTACGCTTGCATCTGGTCATACGCCCATGCCAGGAAGCCCCCGCCATCCTCATCGACCGCTTGAATGGGCAGACCCGCTGGCATATCGTCCCCAGTGATGGTGCCATCCTGTTGCGCCTCATACAGCCACACCGCCCGTATCGCCCACGATGAGGCATACCCGACGAACCCCGCTTGCGCCCGCTCAGTATCCAGTTCGACCTTCTTAATACGCGCCTCTGGTTGCGGGTTATCTTCCCCACTGGCCCCTTGAATCACTTCCCACACCGCCGAGGGTTCCCACCGTGATTGATTGGTATTGTGGTCGGGGTCGGTATGGCGGAGCCATTTCTTGGTCGAGTACGCCCACATGTTGGGCAAGCGGCCGAGCATGTCGTAGGGCTCATCTATCCCCATCTCATTAAGACAGGCCCGCTTGTAGCGGAACTCTACCCGTATCACCTTGGACTGCCCATCCCACCCGTTGGCCTTCCAGACCGCGTAGAACCACTCTTTTTGATGCGTCTTGACCTCCATCGTCTTGTCGTAGATGTCGCAGCTATGTGCCGCCCCCTGGCTGAATTTGAATTCGGTGCAGCGTCGCCCCGTCAGCCGGACCAAATCATCAGAAGGCTGGTCGAGGCGTGCTGCCTTCGCCCGCCCCTGTGACACAAACCGCTGCGCGTCACCAAGGGACAATTCCCATCCGGCGACATCACAACAGATATGGACCTCACCTACTTGCAAAGTAAATGCTGTAGTGCTGAGGAAGTTCACCAGGAAGACATACACCGCTGAAAAGGCCAGGGCAGTACTCTTTTCGTGCAGGAGCAGTGAGGAGAAGCGTACCTTGCAGATGATGCCGTTGAGCCGCCCCTTGCTGAGCTCCAGATGCAGGTAGGAATCCCCACAGGTGAGAATCCAGCGGCAGTTCTTGGAACCGTGCGGCTTGATAAAGAAGGTTTGCCCGCTAAACTGCCAATCCGTGGTAACGTCCGACTCAGCCTCTTTCGCCAGCCCTTGCAGGTCATCCAGCGCTTTTGCCAATTCGTCAGGGAGTTTGCCCCGCACGTTGAGGATGAGGGTATCCACATGCCAGTTGACGATCTTCATGGTTGGTGAATCCTTTTTGGTAAGTTAGGGAGTGCGTGATACTGATTCCGCACTCCCCGCCGAGGGGTCTATCCCCTCAGCGGTTGGTGGGGTCTATGGGTCTAGGGGGTCTACAGGGTTTGGGCTGCCCCGCTCTGACGTGGTTGGAGTAGCACACATTCCCTCCCTATCAAGGGCGGCGGCATCAGTGCCTTGCCCTTGACAGGGTCCCTTCCTGCGTGCTGTTTATTCGGCGTCAAAGCGGGGCCGTCCAAGCCAAAAGAACAAGAGGGGTGCAGGGAGGTCAGAACAACGCCGGGGTCTGCATCCGCTCCGCCTGCTCCGCCCGCCAGCAAGAAGTATGCACCCGTTGCCCCCGGCGCTC
>JACDGC010000770.1:2112-2441 GCA_013815535.1 Ktedonobacterales bacterium | reverse complement strand
CCCCTGGGCATCGAAGCAGACACTCCCTGTGATATCCCAATCAAAATCACCTTCTGGCACTGTCAGGTGGGCACGCACGTGTGTCGTTGGCAACTCAGCGACGCGGGCACCTGTCGCCCGGTCGGTGATGTACAGGGTGCTGTGCGGGCTGAAGTAATTGAGCCACCGCACGACGTAGGACTCTTCATCGATTTGAAAAAAGGCTTCGGGGGTTTGCATGAATGCCCGATGATAGCCAAAGTCGCCCCGTTGGCGCTGTTGCACTTCATCAAAGAGGAGATATGTATCATCAAACCCGACGATGCCGGGAATGCTGCCAAGATTGACCG
>JACDGC010000770.1:0-2102 GCA_013815535.1 Ktedonobacterales bacterium | reverse complement strand
GCCAACGCAAGGTGCGACCGGGAATCATCGGGCCATTGAGATAGGCATTTTCTTTGCCTGCAATCTTATAAATCGCTGGTTGATCTTCGGGGCTCCCACCCGCGTTGAGGATGGCAAGCCGTCGCACTGAGGTGATGAGAAAGAACAATGGGAAGCCGAGAAAGAGGAGCGGGCCGATCAGTTGCGACAAATCCAACGTCGGCGCGACGAGCACTTGATACAGCCACCACACACCACCGAAAACAAAAAGAGCCAAAAATACGATCAGTTGCAGCAGGGCTCGGCGAGTCATAAGTGCAACTACTCCTTTAGAGGTCGTAGCCAGTGACGCACGGCTGCTCATATGATAGCACATCTTGCGATGGTGGAAACAAGCGAAGGGTCTTTGTTGAGAATCAGTCATCACTAGGGCGCAACTCCATCTCATAAATGTAAATTGATACATCAGGCCACTTGACAGAATGGTCCATGATCGGTTATATCAATAGTGGCTTATATGAATGGTCGACGGGCAGGAAGCACCGGACGCGTCAGGAGGGCAACGATGGGCAGTGAATGGCCAGATGCCCCCGAACTGGCGCACCACCTGAGTGCCCTGACCGATCCGTTTCGGTTGCAGATCGTTCGCATGCTGGCCGCGCAATCCGAAATGACCGTCAGCGATCTGGTCAAAGCCTTGGGGCGCAGTCAGCCGCTGATATCGTTTCACCTGAAGTTCCTGCGCGAGGCTGGGTTGGTGCGCAAGCGCCAGGCGGGCCGTCAGGCATTCTATGCGCTGGAAGCCGACCATTTCGCACGTTTGCAACAATTGCTGGGCGCGGTGCTGCCCGACCGCACGCGCCGCCGCTATCGCACCCCGGATGGGGGCATCTTGGGGGAGCCGCCGCGCCACCACACGTGTCCGCTGTGCGCGCACCTTCCCCGTTATAGTGAGGACGAAAGAAGCACGATGGGTAATAAAAAAGTTCGCGCCGCCATCATCGGCGTTGGCAACTGCGCCTCTTCGCTGGTGCAGGGCATCGAGTATTATCGCAATGCCAGCGAGACAGACTTCATCCCCGGTTTGATGCACGTCAACCTGGGTGGCTATCATGTCAGCGACATCGAGTTCAGCGCCGCCTTCGACATCGACACCACGAAGGTCGGCAAGGACCTGAGCGAGGCCATCTGGGGCGGCCAAAACAACACCATCAAGTTCGCCGATGTGCCACACCTCAACGTCCCCGTGCATCGCGGCATGACGCATGACGGCCTGGGCAAGTATCTGTCGCAGGTCATCACCAAGGCCCCTGGTTCCACCAGCGACATCACCCAGATCCTCAAAGACACCGGCACCGATGTCGTCATCAACTACTTGCCCGTGGGCAGCGAGACGGCCACCAAGTGGTATGTCGAGCAGGTGCTGCGCGCTGGTTGTGGTTTCGTCAACTGCGTGCCTGTCTTCATAGGTCGTGAGCAGTACTGGCGTGACCGCTTCGAGGCCGAGGGGCTGCCCGTCGTCGGCGACGACATCAAGAGCCAGGTCGGCGCGACCATCGTCCACCGCACTCTGGCGCGCCTCTTCCGCGAGCGCGGCGTGCGCCTGGAGCGCACCATGCAGCTCAACGTCGGCGGCAACACCGACTTCCTCAACATGCTGGAGCGCGAGCGCTTGGAGTCGAAGAAGATCAGCAAGACGAACTCCGTCACCAGCCAGCTCGACTATGACATCGGCGCGACCAATGTCCACATCGGCCCCAGCGACTACGTCGCCTGGCTGTCGGATCGCAAATGGGCCTACATCCGCCTGGAAGGCCGCACCTTTGGTGATGTGCCCCTGAACCTGGAACTGAAGCTGGAAGTGTGGGATTCGCCCAACAGCGCGGGCGTGGTCATCGACGCGGTGCGCTGTGCCAAGCTGGCGAAGGACAACGGTGTCGGTGGTGCGCTGCTCGGCCCCTCGTCCTACTTCATGAAATCCCCAGCCATCCAGTACACGGACCCCCAGGCCCGTCAGTTGGTGGAGCAATTCATCCAGCAGTATGGCCAGGGTGGCGACAAGGCCGCCACCCCCGCGACGGAGTCCATCGACGCGCCCGCGTTGAGCGATGCCCCCGCCGAGT
>JACDGC010000769.1 GCA_013815535.1 Ktedonobacterales bacterium | reverse complement strand
CAACTACACCGTGCGGCCCAAGCCCAATGGTCGCGCGCGGCTGGTGGACATGGGCGCGCAACGCGTCGCCCGCAGCCGCAGCGAACTGGATTCGGGACGCACGTTAAAATGGAATGGGTGGTCCCTGCGGCGCTACTTCGCACCCAACCGTCTGCCTGGCGGTGAGGTGGCCGTGCCCAACAATCTGCTCTTCATCTTCCGCTATGGCAATGAGGTGCAGGTGCGGGTGAAACGCGCCAAACGGCGCGACCCCGGCGCGCAGTGGCAACTCGACTCGCGCACCCTCTCCGCCGCCGACGGCCCCGAGACCGTCGTGGATCGTTCGCGCCTGAGTTTCACCGAAGGTGGCCAAAAGACCGATCTGCAATTCGATCAGGGCATGGCCGGGGCCAGTGGGCCACCCGCCAGCAACGACATCCGCGACCGCCTTGGCAACATGGCCGAAAAATTGCCAGGCAGAGGACCAGTCAGACGCGATTAGGATTTTGATAATGCTTTGGGGCATACATCCTCACGCTCTTGCAGAAGCGAGAGGACGTCACCCCACCCAGATAAGTCACCCAGAAGGGGGACCGCAAAGACGTGAACAACGACCAGTTGAATCAGTCCCCCTTCACTGATAAAGTTCGTCTATGAACACCCCTCCATCAGAGGGACGAACCCGCCCAGCATATAACGGAGGCACAGCATGGTACTTGGATTCGGCGGTCGCGGCAACAGCGGCAGCACAAACGGCAGCGCATCCAACGCGCGGGCACAGCGCATCTCGCGTCCGGTGCTCAACATCTACATCGGCACGAAGGCATCCTACGCGGGACTCTGGATCGCCAAATACGAACTGCCCAGCATGAACCGCACGGATCAAGAGCGCGTCGGCAGCCTCTACATGGATCTGGAACCCCTTTCGGAAGAGATCGACCGCATCCACCAGGAAACGAGCGATGCCGCGCCGATGATCAAGCAGACGCTGCGCTTCCCCGACCTGACGCAATATGTGGATGGTCTGCCGCAAGAGCAAAAGCAGTGGTTGCAGATCAGCAATCCCTATGGCAAACGCTTGGCCGAATATACCCGCATGGGCGCGGGCGGCATCCGCCAAAACGGCCACGCCGCCATCGCCTATAATTCCAGCATCATCGAGCAACACATCGAGGCCCTGCTCAACAACATCAGCGCGGTGGATAGTGCTGGCCACGCCCCCGACACCGACCTGATGACCATCAACATCGTCTGCTTCCTGGGTGGTGGCACGGGCAGCGGCTCGCTCCCCGCCGTGGCCGCGCTGTCGCGCCACGTGCTGCGGAAGTTGAATCGCGGCGGCAACATCTTCATCTACGCCATGCTGCCGGTGAATGTCGGCAACGTCGCCCCCGAACGCCAGATCTTGCAAAAGAGCAACAGCCTCGCCGCCCTGCTGGAATTGGAAGCCCTGATGTTGAAGGGTGACGACAAAGGCCAAGTCTTCACCATGGACCTTGGCAACCGCCAGATCCGCGTCCCCGGCGGCTTGGTCGATGAAGTCTTCTTGTTGGATGACACCCAGCTTGGCGACCAGATCGAGCAAATTTCACAGATGATCGGCATGGCCATCGCCATGCGCATGCAAAATCTGACGGGCATCGGCAAACGTGAGCAAGCCGTGCTGCCCGATCTCACCGCCCTGCAAGAGCACGACGATGGCGGCCTCATCACTGATGTCGGCTCCATCTGCCCGCTCGAGGTCGTCTTCCCCGCCAAGGATCTCGCCATCGGGTTCGCGCGCCGCCGCGCCGAGGCCCTGCTGCGTCAGGCCATGACCGACATGCCCCTGACCTACCAGGAACAAGACCTGCTGCGTAACCAAGTGTCGCCCGCCCGCCGCGTGATGGAGATCTTCCACGTCACCGACCGTGAGCGCCGCGCCGCCCCCGAGCCACGCCGCTGGGGCTCGGCCAGCGACATCATCCAGGGCATCAACCGCTACTCCGGCGTGGTCGAGCAGCGCTTCAACGAACAAAAGGATGAGGCCGTCCGCGACCAATTGGCCGCACTCGACGCCCTCCCCCAGAATGCGAACTGGGTACGCAGCCTGCCGCGCCTGCGCGACGTGCTGGCCCTCTTTGCCGACGAATACAAGAAAGTGAAGGAACTGACCTTCGCCAGTGGCGCGTCAATGAGCCGCACCAGCGCCGACCAACTCGCCGCCATGAACGACCGCCAGCGCAAAGCCTACTACCAGCAAGCGACCTCCGAAGAGTTGCAGCGCCACCGCATCACCGCCACCAATGCCGTGGCCGACACGATGATCGCCGAGATCGACAAGCGCCTGCGCATGGTGGACGTGATGACCGCCTCGCTCGGCACCACCCAGCGCAAATGGGAAGCCGACCACAGCGAAGCCCCCGAAATGCAGGGCCGCCTGACGCAAGAGCATCCCTATCGCCACAACGTCTTCGACCCCACCGC
>JACDGC010000768.1 GCA_013815535.1 Ktedonobacterales bacterium | reverse complement strand
TTTTGCGTCAAAACGGCGGTGTTTGCTGGGGCAGCGGTGAAGAGGTGGCTGAAGGCTTGCGCCGTGCCCCCAAAGAGCGTGCTGGCCCCAAACATTGCAATGAGCGTCGCCAGAACCACAGTGACGGCAGTGGCACGCACGGTGCCACGCTGCGCGATAGGATGATGAATGGATGACACAATGACTACCCTCTTAAAGAAGATTTGCGCGGGAGTAACGCCGTGGGGGCGTCGCGAGTAAGTTGCGCGAGCGCGCAAGAGGAAGCGCTGGGACAAGCCTGGGAAGCGGTCGCGTACTTTGCCCAGATCCAGTAATACCCCAGTCCATAGGAATTGGTGTAAGGGATTTTCGCCACTAGTGTATAGGCCGAACCACTCTTCAGGCCGCCGTCGATGGCGAGGTCGAGGCCAACGTTGAACCCATAATTGAGTTCCACCACGTCGAAGTAGCCTTCCGCGATGGCAGCTTTATAAGCTGGGACACCCGTGAGATAGTGATGTGCTTTATCGGTATATTCAAACCAGTTGACCCCCGACCACTGCCAGGGCGCGGTGATGTCTTGCAAGGAATAGCGCGCCACATCATACTCCTCCGCCAGGTAGTGGCCGACATTTGGGCGCACCATCGTTCGCATGGCCGTGATCATATTCGTGCTATTCGCCCACACATGATATTGAACCTGTGATTGTTGCAGCCCCAACCCAAAGATCACCAGACAAATCGCGATGGCGGCAGGCCAGCGCTGGCTTCCTTGCCCCGGCGCCCGCAGGTCGGCGAGCCGTGCCAACGCGACACCGGCCAGGGGCGCAATGAAGAAGATGGCAAAGGCAACATGCTTGTTGAGCGAGATCAGTTCGCCCTTGTAAATATGGTAGGCTGGTGCGAGCAGGGCCGTCAGCACCAACGTCAGGTTCAGCCAGACAAGCCGTTTGCCTTGCAGAAAGAACCCCGCAATGCCCAGCACCAAGCCAATGCCTCCGAGGGAGATCACGACCCAAGCCAACGTGAGGGCCGGCGTGCGGTCGAAAGCGACGCGGTTGGTGGTGGTGAAACTGAGGCCAATGAGCGCGTCACGGCTGACAAATGCCAGCACCAGGGCAACCGCTCCCGCGAGCGACACCAGCGCCACGCCGAGGTGCACGATGGCACGTGGCCAGCCCCGCAAACGCACTGATTGAATGAAGAGGAGGGCGATGATGGATGGCACAAAGAGCAATCCGGCATATTTCATTCCCACTGCCAACAACAACAGTGGGCCGAGCGTCGCCGCCCAGAGCAACGCTGCGCGTAGCGGCAACTCCCCCACGCGCAGCGCCACCGTCGTTGCCAGTGCCAGAAACAGCAGACAAGCGGCATCATAGGTCGCAAGGCGCGCGATGAAGAGCACGGACCCTTGGAAGGCAAAAACCAATGTCGCGAAAAGCGCGCTGGCCTCACCAAACAGTCGGCGTGTCGTGAAGAAAAGGCAGGCTGTCACGCCCATGATGCAGAGCAAGCTAAAGAACCGCGCTGCCTCAACGCCGCCAGCCATATCCAATGTCCCTGCCAGCGCAGGATAGAGGGCGGGGTAGCCCGAGAAATAATGGGTATAGGGCTCCACGACAGGCGGCCCGCCTAGCCACGCCGTCACGATCTGGCGACCCGCGAAAAGGTAGAGCGCTTCATCTTGAAACGCGGAATTATGCAGCAGCACCAACGCCACCCCGGCCTGCAACACCAGGATGAGCGGGAGGGGGGTGCGCGTCAGACGCGTCACCAAACTGCGCATGAGGCCCCGCTCTGCGGGGAATGCCACGGGATGTGTGATCTGCATATATCTACCTTCTTTTATTAGGCGGCATCAATTGTGATGGCACCAAGAGAGCCATTACGGTGCGACGTTTAGTATGCTTTTATGTTCGGCGATTGGTTGATTGTGCGGCAGGTTGCGCGCTGGAGGGTTGGTACTCTTACTGGGGGTAAGGGTACCAACGACCGCGCGCATAGCCCGCAGTGAGGCCGGATCGGATGTGAGCGACCAGCTTTGGTTCACGGCATCGGTCGCCGTGATATCTGGTGAGCCTTCATGGTAAATCAAGGCGAAGACACCACCATTTCGGTGGACGGCCTGCCCCACTTGCGTGAGCCACTGCGCCTTTTGCTGGGGTGCCCCTGCCGCGCTGACCTCGACGATCAAAGGTTTATTGGGATAGCGCACCCGTGTCGCGGCAATGGCCGCAGAAGGGGTGGCCCACTTGGTGTGGGGATAGCTAATCAAGCTCAACAACACAACGTCGATGGTGCTGGGGGGCGGCGCGTACAATTGATCGTGCGCCGGGTCGGCGGGTGACCACACCCAGCCCACGTTACGCGCGCCGACGGCATGAAAGATGCCCTGGATGTGCGCCCAGGCCCGCGCGGCATCCGCTGGGATGCCCCCATGCGCGACGGCAGAGGACACGGCCCA
>JACDGC010000767.1 GCA_013815535.1 Ktedonobacterales bacterium | reverse complement strand
CGCATGCAGCGGCAGCGCGGCAGGCACCAGCGCGCGGACATATGCCACGATCTCATGCAACAGTTTGCCATGGGCATCCAGCGGCCAGCCACCAAAGCCAAAGCCATCGAAGCCGATTTCCAGCAGCGCTTCGGCGCATTCACGGCGCAGATCGTTGAAGCCGCCCCCCTGAATGACGCCAAAGATCAAGGGGCGTCGTTCGGGTGGCAGACGCTTTTCAGCGACGAGGCGCGTATATTCGCTTTTGCAGCGCCGCGCCCAGGCAATCGTGCGCGTGACGGATTCACGTTGGCGTTCGGGGGGATCGTCCACATGCGTCGGGTCATCCAGGCAGATCACCACATCCGCGCCATAGCCGATCTGCAATTGGATGCTCTTTTCGGGCGTCAATTGGTATTTGCGATCAGCCCCCTCTGGCTGAAAGGTGATGCCGCGCTCCGACAGGGTGCCGCTCTTAGGGTTTGCGCGAATGAGCGAATAGGCTTGAAAGCCCCCTGAGTCCGTGATGATGGGGCGTCGCCAGCCGCTCATCTGGTGCAGCCCGCCCAACGCCGCCACGGTGGTGGAGCCGGGCCGTTGCATCAGATGATAGCCATTCATCACCACCGCGTCGATGCCACACGCCTCCACGTCCACCGCGTCCAGGCCCTTCACCACGCCCTGCGTCGCATCGGGGAGGAAGGTCGGTAAGGGCAATGTGCCATGCGGCAAGGTCAAGCGAGGGGCAACGCGCATTCATGGTTCCTTCATAGGTGTGGATGGGCAAGTGGCGCTCAGCCACCAGCATAGCACACAGTGGATGGCTCATGCTACGACGCGCCAGCCGTGCTGCGTTTGCCGGGCGTCTGGAAGATGGCGCGGTCGGGCAAGCGCACGGCGGTCAGCACGCCCGTCGCATACGCCCCCGTGTCGATGCCAATTTTGTTGGGCTGCAACAGCGGCTGATCGAAGGTCATGTGGCCAAACACCACCGTCTTGCCCCAGTGATAGTCGCTGATGAGGAAGCCATGCGGCCCCCACATCTTGTCGATGTCAGCGGTCTTGCCCGGTGGTTGGCCAGGTGGCAGTCCCGCATGCACATAGATGGCATGTTCGTCTTCATAATCTAGCACGGTTTCTTCTAGGAAATGGCCAACTTCATAGGGGATGTGCCCCCCTGCAGCATCCGACAGCGCGCCCGTGCTATCCAGCAATGACGACCCCGTGAACTCCACTCCGTCCCAGTGGCTCAGCCAGGCATCTTCGTGATTGCCGCGCAAGAAGACCACATGGGGTAAGGTTTGCTGCAATGCTATCAGATAGCGGATGGTCGCCAGCGAATCTTCACCGCGATCCAGATAATCGCCTAAAAAAACGATGGTGTCGGCTGGGGTGTGGGGCAGCAACGCCATCAACTGGCGCAGCAGCGAGACTTCACCATGGATGTCACCAATGGCATAGGTGGCGGGCAGCGGGCTGGGAAGCATCTGGACACTCCATGCAAATAGGCGGTGTGCGATGGGTCGCCTCCTCAGTGTATCACCCCCATCATCTAGATGTGCTATGCTCAACCTATCCCACACCAACACTTTCGGGGGTTTCCGACGATGCAGATATCTGAGCGCATTCGCTCCATGCCACCCTACCATTTCGCCAAGACCGCGCAACTACTGGCCCAAAAGCGTGCCCAAGGCATCGATGTCATTCCGTTGACGATGGGCGATCCGGACCTGCCCACGCCGGATGCGGTGATTGACCGCCTCACTGCGGCAGCGCACGACCCCGCCAATCACCGCTACCCCAGCTATTACGGTTTCCCGGAATTGCGCCAAGGCATGGCCGCCTATTTCGCGCGCCGCTTCGGGGTGGAAGTCGATGCCGAGCGCGAGGTCGCGTTGCTGTTGGGCTCGAAAGAGGGGCTGGCGCATCTGGCATTGGTGATGCTGGACCCCGGCGATGTCGCGCTCATCCCCGACCCCGGCTACACCACCTATGCCATGGGCACACTCATCGCCACCGGCCAACCCATCACCTTTCCGCTGTTGGCGGAGCGCGGTTGGCTGCCCGACCTTTCCGCCATTCCGTCGGATGTGGCGCGCAAAGCGAAACTGCTGTGGATCAACTATCCCAACAACCCGACGGGGGCCTCGGCCACGCGCCGCTTCTTCGAGGAGGTGATCGCCTGGGGCCGCGAATATGACGTGCTGATCGCCCATGACAATGCCTATGCCGATGTCACCTATGGCGCGGCTCAACCCCTGAGCATTTTGCAAATCGCGGGCGCGAAAGACATCGCCGTTGAACTGCATTCCTTCTCGAAGTCGTATAACATGGCTGGCTTTCGGGTGGGCATGATCGCCGGAAATGCGGAGGTCATTGGCGCGTTCAGCACGCTCAAAACCCAGATCGACACGGGCATGTTCAATGTCGTCCAACATGCGGCACTGGCGGCGCTCGATCTGCCGGAGAG
>JACDGC010000766.1 GCA_013815535.1 Ktedonobacterales bacterium | reverse complement strand
GAATCGGTGGGGGACATCGACCAAGTCGTCGCTGCCTGGCAAAAAGTCACCGAGATCGACCCCGACGATGTGGATGCCTGGGAGCACCTGGGCAGTTGGCGCATGGACCAGGGCCTGCCCGAAGAAGCTGCCGTGGCCTATCGCAAAGCGGTGGAATTGGACCCGGAATCCCCCTCGCCGCGTTTCAACCTGGCCGAGGCGCTGCTGGAACTGGGGCAGTATGACGAGGCCGCCACGCTCTATCGCAATCTCGCCGATGCGAAGTTCCCCGGCGGCAACGCGGAACTGAAGACCGATGCATATGTGGGCTTGGCCGAGACGCTGAACGCCGCAGGCAAATCTGAGGAAGCCCTCCAGATCACCGACACATTGCTGGCCGATTCGCCGGATGAGCCGATGGGGTTATATCAACGGGCCACCGCGTTGGATGCCTTGGGGCGGCACGAAGAAGCCATCGATGCCTACATTGCCTCGCTGGAAAACGATCCGCTCAACGCGGACACCTATAATGACTTGGCCGATACCTATCTGCGGACGGGCGATGCCGACAACGCCATCGAGATGGCAGAGATGGCCCTTTCCATCGCGCCGGATATGGACGTGGCCTACGAAACCTTGGCTGAAGCATTACGTTCCGCTGGTCGCCTCGACGAAGCCGCCGAGGCCCAGCGCCAGGCGCAAGAGATTCGCACGGCCATCGAGGCCGCCGGGCACGACCACTAAACTGCTGATCTCGTTCCCCTCCCCATGGCAGTACGATGGGGAAGGGAACGGGAACCAAACAAGCGTCAAGAGGCCATCTTGATCAGTTCATCAGGGGAGGACTACAATACAGCATATGAAGAAGATTAAATTCTTCATAACGAAAACGAGAGTAAAACGACTGGGCAAGTTAACACCACCAAACACGACAAAAGGGACCGCTTGAGCGAGCACGCCTTGCGGGCAGCCTTTTGTCGTTTGTCATATCCAGCGCGGGAAGCCCCCTTTTCCAGTGCGAGCCATGCCAAGCCTGTCCATCGCTGCAAAGATAAAGATCCACGCGGATCACACGAGGTTACACATTCCGATGGCCGCTACAACGCATCAAGATGAACCTTCATCTTCTACCGATACAGACCCTACTTCACCCACCCAGAACGTTGGCGATTTTTCTGTTGTGCATGATGCTTCTGATGTGCCTGCACCATCTGCTAATGGATATAGCCCCAGTGAGAATGGCCAACCTGCCGCCGATAGCACGACCTTTCGCGAGGTCAGCGAAGAAGAAGTGCGCACGACCGCCCCCGACGCGGACGAGGTGGAGATGCACGGCGCGGCGCTACCCCATCGCTACTATCGACGCCGCATGCTACGGAGGAACGCGACCGAGAACGCGCCACCCGTCATCACCCCCGTCATCCAATCCGACACGCTCGAAGGTGACCGTTCCCTCACGCGCCGGGTACGCCAACTCTTGTTTGGCAAACCCATCGCCAGCGCGGAGTTCGAGAAAGAACACATCGGCGTCTTCAAGGCCCTAGCCGTCCTTTCCTCCGATGCGCTCTCGTCGGTGGCCTATGGCACCGAGGCATCGCTGGCCGTGCTGGTGACGGCAGGGACGGCGGAGGCAACGCATAACCTGTTGATCGGTTTGACAGTGGTGCTGTTGCTCTCAATCGTCGCTTTCTCATATCGACAAACGATCTTCACCTACCCGAAGGGTGGCGGCTCCTACATCGTCGCCAAAGATAACCTGAATGTCAATTTCGGCTTGATCGCGGCTTCAGCGCTCATGATCGACTATGTGTTGACGGTGAGTGTGTCGGTGTCGGCGGGTGTGCTGGCGCTGGTCGCCCCCTTTCCGGCCCTTTCACCCTTCAAAGTGGTGATTGGCGTCGTCTTGATCTTGCTGCTGATGCTGGTCAATATGCGGGGCGTCAGCGAATCGGGCAGCCTCTTCGCCGCACCAACGTATCTTTTCGTCGGCAGTTTTCTCTTCATGATTCTGATCGGCATCGTCAAAGCCTTGTTCAGTGGCGGCTTGTTCCACGCGCTCCCGCCCGCGCCCACGAATATCGCGGTCTCGGGCCACCTCTCGATCTTCTTGATCTTGACCGCGTTCTCATCGGGGTGCTCGGCGATGACGGGCACCGAAGCCATCTCAGATGGCGTGCCCATCTTTCGCAAGCCACAATCGACCAATGCCGCCAAGACGCTGCTGATCATGGCCGTCGTGCTGGGCACGATGTATGCGGGCACGACCTACCTGGCTTGGCGCTATGGCATTTCGCCGCAAGCCAATGGCGAACCAACGCTAACCTTTCAAATGGCGACGATCTTCTTTAGCGGTTGGTTCAGATGGTTCACCCTCATCTTCCAGTTCGCGACGACGCTCATCCTGGTGCTTGCAGCCAACACGTCTTTCGATGATTTCCCACGCCTGTCGATGTTCCTGGCTCGTGATTAATA
>JACDGC010000765.1 GCA_013815535.1 Ktedonobacterales bacterium | reverse complement strand
GCCGCAGGCCGTGGTTGATCATGCGGTCCAGCGCCTCGGGCAGCAACTCGGGGTGATGCTTCAGCAGCACCTGCACGACGGCGGCGGCCTCGGGGCTGCACAGCCGCAATGTCTCATCCGGCGCGGGGTCGGGCAGTGGATCGGTGCGCAGCGCGGGCACCAGCCCCGCCTCGCGATAGATAGCCAACGCGCCCGCCTGCAACAGCAAAGCACGCTCACGCTCGACCTCGCCCAGCGCCGCCACCAGCGCATCCACTGGGGTAGCGGTCGCAAGAGTATCTTTGGCGGCACGGGCAGTGCCGATCAGGGCCGCATGTGTCAAGGCATCCATCTAGATTGCTCCCCCCAGCAGGGTGTAGGTGCCCTGCGCGAGCACGCCCAAAGGACGTAACCGTTCGCCGTCCCACTCACAAGCCACATCCACGGGGTGGCCGCCAGAGACCGCCAGCAGCCGCCAATGGTCATCGCCCGCCAGCGGCAGCACCATGTTGGCGCTGTCGTGCAGCGACCAATGCGCGCCGTTTTCCGTGCAGAGCGGCGTCACATCGCGCAGCACCGCCAGGCGACGGAGCGCTTGCCAGGGTTGGCGCGCCAGCATCGCGGCCATGTCGCTGAGCATGTCCGCGATGGTTGGCGCGCCAGGGAGGCGCTCGGTGATGGTGCTGAGACCCTCCATCTGGCGCGCTTCGATGCGGGCGCGCACGGGCACGGCCCCTGGCCAATAGCGCAATGCCCCGCGAAAGCGTGTGGTGGGGATGATGATTTCGGGAAATGGCGCGCCCATCGCAGATGTCTGCAAGATGAGGGCGGGACGACCAGTGGCCAGCCCCAGCAGCCAGGAACGTTGGTGGCGCACATGGGGACGCTGCTCGTCTTCTTGCACCCATTGGCCCACGACGAGCCATTCGTCGTTCACCTGCTCACCACGTGTGCCGACGGCATCTTGATTCAGGTTCCAGCCGATGATCTGGCGTAACTCTTCTTGCAGGTCGGGGGAAAGATCGTCGAGATGGCGAAATGCCTGGGTCAAGAGCGCCGCGCGTCCGAGTTGGGCCAGCAGCCGTTCGGGCCAGTCTGGCGTCGCCCCAGCAGTGTCGTGCATCGAACGTAGATACGCGGCCAGCCCAGGTGCTTGGGCATCCACCAGACGGCGGGCACGCTCGTCCCAAAAGCGCAAAGGTTGCTGTTCGATCCCCGCCAACCCATTGCGGATGAGGTCATTCATCCACAGATCCAACTCATCCAGCCCCTGCGCTGTGCGTGAGAGTTTCTTGGCGGCGCGCTTGAGTTGATCAGCCGTGGGCGGCGCAGTGGGATCGGGAGTGCGGGTGGCACGTTCCTCGCTTTTTTGGGCGGTGGCTGCCCGCTTGGCCAACCACTCCACGACCCAGGCAGGCGGCTCGCCCACGGGGATGGCATTTGCCACCGCCAGCAGCAGCAAGCCCAGCCCATGCTTGCAGGGGAATTTGCGACTGGGGCAGGTGCACTTGACAGTGAAGTTCGCACTATCAACGCTCACCTGATAGAGCGCGCTCCCCTGGCAAGCCCCCCACAACGCGACATCATTCTGGCCCAGTCCTTGCCAGGTGCGCGGCGCGGCGAGTTTTTTGCCCGCGCTGGCCGAGGCGGGGTCTGGGGCCAGCGCCACGACCTGCTCGGCTGTCAATGCGATGCCCACAAGGTTCCTCCGCTGTCACAGTCTTTGATTTCATGAAATAAGCTTACAGGGCGTCATTCTGGTGCGCGGGGCCGAAAGTGGCAGCTCTGGGAGTGAGTATAGCAAGCCGAGGCGGAATGGTCAACGCGGTCGGGGGGGGATGCAGCACCTCCCCCTTGGTGCAGGAAGCCCCAACCCGCATGATGCGGCATGACGCCGCACAAATGGGCTGGGGCGCTATGCATTAGCGCGCAGGCCCTTGGCTGGGGACTTTGCTGGTCAAAAACGCGGTGGCTTCGCTGACGACCTCGGGGGCCAGCAAGATGCGGCGGTGACCGCGCCCCGTGACAACGCGTAGCTGCGCGGTGGGCCAAGCAGCGACGATGGCCTGGGCATCCGTGAAAGGGACCTCAGCATCCTCGGGATCATGGAAGATGAGGCCGGGCAGCGTGATCCCCTGGATGACCGTTGCCACGTCCATAGCCGATCGATCAACGCCGACACGTTCATTCATCAAATCGAAATAGCGAGCGGCCACTGGCGCGGGCAGTTGCATGATTTGGGCGAAGCGTTCCACCACGCCAAACAGCGAGGACGGCGCGGAAATGAGCACCACGCGTTCGACCTGGAGGCCGCGCTGGATGGCCAAGATCGTGGAGGCGCCCCCCATCGAATGCCCAATGATGCCCGCCAGTGGCCCCAATTCACGGCCTACCTCTGCCAGATGCACCGCGAAGTCGAGCGGGTCGGTGGTGGCACCGGGCGAGGCACCATGGGCGGGGCCGTCGAGCGCAACGAC
>JACDGC010000764.1 GCA_013815535.1 Ktedonobacterales bacterium | reverse complement strand
GCCTGGGTTGCCAGCATTCGTGCCGTCATTGGTGGTGTGGCGACCACAGCCACTCAATGCCAAGCTCAAGCCCAAGATGATGACCGAAGCCGCTGCCGCCACTTGCGTGGGCAGGCTGCGACGTGTGCGCATGTGCTGCATCAACACGGGTGCTCCTTTGTGGTGCGAATTTGCTGCTGCTGGGGATGGCCAGCTTTGCAGCGCATAGTCAGCACGCGGCAACAGCCCCTTGCGTTTCACCTCTATGCCAATTGGGCCGCATAATAAACGCCGAGGAAAATACCGTGGTCAACATGCAGCAGCTTCGCCGTCGCCGATGTGCGCGTTTTTGGCACGTGAGATGATAAAGGAATATGGATGAGGCGCGCCGCGCAGAGGGAGTCAGCAGTGGAGCAACTGGCGGTTATCATCATCGAGCCGAGTCAGATCGTCGCCACGATTCTGCGGCGGACGCTTGAGCCGCAGATGCGTTGTGTGGTGATGCGCGACGCGGCCACCTTTGAAGCGACGGCCAGCACGCATGCGCCCATCGGCCTCGTCTTGCTCGATGTGATGACGCTTCTGCCCGATGCGTCGCGGCGCGAACGGCCCTTTTGGCATCTGCTGATGGAACGCCCGCCATTGCCCGTCCCCGTTTTGTGTTTCAGTGGCACCAGCAGCACACCCACCGACACCCCCCTTTTTAGCCTCCCCGCCGAGACGCTCACCATCGCCGCGCCCGATGATTTCACCAACATCGGGCGCACCATCATGGCCTATCTTGCCACCTTGCGGCGCAGTGTGCAGCTGCGCGAGGCCCTGGCCGGCACGCTGCGACCATCGCTGCGCGGCAACTTCGCCGAGTTTCCCGCTGAGGCGCTGCTGCGCATGGCGGATCTCGGTGGCTATACGGGGACGTTGCTGGCCCGCAACGGGCTGGCGACGGGCATCATCGCCTTCGCCGCCGGGCAGGTGGTGCATGCCATCGCTGGCGCGTTGATCGGCAAAGAGGCGGTGTATAGCATCAATGGGTGGACGAACGCTCCCTTTGCCTTCTTTCGCGGAATGGATCTGGGGGAGCGCAGCATGCATGGCAAAGTGGATGACCTCATCTTGGAGGCGAATCGCCTGGGTGATGAAGCGAGCGATGTTTCTGCAAGTCTCGCGCCCAACGCGTATCTGCACCGCACGCGCACCTTTGCCGACCAACTCGCGGGCAAGGAATACACCATGTCGGAGCTAGAAGCCCTGGCGCTGGTCGATCAATACCACGTGGTGCGCGAGGTCTTGGCACATGCGCGGCACGGCGAATTGCTAGCGCTCAAGGCGCTGCGCGGCCTGTGGCAGAAGGGTCTGATCGAGGTCGTCGCCGCCGAGGACGTGCCCCCGTTGACCTCGCCCTTCGCCACGCGCTAAATGCCGATCAAGCCCTTGCGACGATGGGTGATCACCTGCAACGCCAACCCCACCAGCGTCACCGCCATGCCGCCCCACCACAGGAAGAAGCCGCGATTGTTCGCCTGGATGTTGTCGATGGCGATGTGCGGAATGACATGCAACTGGGTCAAGACGGTGAAGCCGCCGACCGTTGCCGCCACCAGCAGGGGGATGACGAATAACCCCAGGCAGCCGAGCAAGGCGAAGCAGCCCATTCGTTTATTCAGCAACACCAAGGCTGCCCCTAAGCCAGTGAGGCCAAGGGTCGCATACAACGCGGCCTGACGGGGAATGCCCTCTAAAAAGACGCGTTTGCCTTGGGGGTCCATGCCCCACGGCTGCGACAGCGCCAGATACATCGCCAGCACGCCCGCCGCCAAGACGATGTGCTCGATGGGCAGGCTCCAGCCACCACGACCACGCCGTGCGGGTGTGGCGCGCTCGCGCGGTGCTCGCACACTCGCCACGCGACCAGTGTCCAGATCGTGGATGGCTGGGGAGTCCCAGCGCGCGGGCGGCTCATCATAGCGGCTGGCTGGGGGATAGGACCGCTCGGTCGCGCGCGGCGGGGGAGCATAGCCACCACCCATATTGGCATCTGGTCGCGGGCGGCTGGGGGTGGGTGAGGACCATTGGGGCGGCGCGGGGCGCGGGGGCGTCCCGTAGCGTCCATCATCACCGCCCTGGGTCGGTTGGTAGCTCGGTTGTGGTGGTGGGTAGCCGGGTGGCTGCGCCGCGTAATCTGGCCGTTGCGGTGGATAGGGTGGTCGTTGGGGGGGATAAGGTGGCGGCCCTGGCGGTCCATTGGGCCGACTGGGTGGCCCATAGCCCCGTTGCGGCGGCGCTCCCCATCCACTGGCTGGCGGATAGCCGCCCCCCTGCGACGGCCCATTGGGTGGCGCGTCGCGGCCAGCACGCGGATCGGGTGGGGCACCCCAAGGATCATCATTCTGGGGTGGCGGGTCAGGGGTCCACGAACCATCATCTCGCATCGTTGCTAGCCGTCCTTTCCGTGCGTTTGCACGTGGGCACATCGCTAC
>JACDGC010000763.1 GCA_013815535.1 Ktedonobacterales bacterium | reverse complement strand
GGACGATCTGTTGGCGCTGGCCGCCAGCCGCAACGAGCCGCCGCTGCTGGTGGCCTTGGATAGCGTGCAAGATGTGCACAATCTGGGCGCGCTCATCCGCACAGCCGAGGCGGTGGGGGCACATGGCATCATCATCCCCGAGCATCGTGCCGCAGGGGTGACGCCCGCCGTCATCAAAACCTCGGCGGGGGCCATCGAGCATCTGCTGGTGGCGCAGGTGACGAACCTCTCGCGCACGCTGGAGACGCTCAAGAAAGCGAACGTGTGGTCCATTGGGCTGGCAGGCGAGGCCAAAGCGACCATCGAGCAGATCGACCTGGACCGCCCGCTGGTGCTGGTGGTGGGCGGCGAAGGCAAGGGGCTCAGCCGCAACGTCCGCGACCACTGCGACATGTTGATGGCGCTGCCCATGCGTGGCAACATCAATTCGCTCAACGCCGCCATCGCGGGTTCCATCGCGCTCTACGCGGCCTGGCGTGCGCGCGAACGCGGCAAGCCCTAGGTGGTTAGGCGATCCATTCGCGCCACTGCTCGGTGAGGGGCTTGCCAAGCATTTTGAGGTAGACATCGGCCTTGCCATAGAAGATGAGCAAGGCTTCTTTATAGACATCGAGTTGGGCGGTGACGGGCAATGACCAACCGCCTCGGTCGATGGTTTTGGTCAGGTCGTCATCACTCAGCGCTTCGATGACGGCGTGCAGGTCACTATCCAGTTTGGCATACCACTCTTTGAGGGTGGCGATGTGCTGGGTCAACATGGGTTCGGGATTGTGATAGCTGAAATCGTGCTGCCACGCCTTGAATGATTCGATGTACCCATATTGGGTTTCGCCAATCTCACGGCAGAGCGTGCCCAGCGTGGCGTTCGCTGCCGAGGGTTGATAGTTGAGGTCAGCATCCGTCAACAATTCGAGCATCTGATCGCGCAGGGACTGATAGTGCGCGAAGGTCGGATAATATTCGGTCATCAGGCGGTTCATTGGGATATCTCCTCAGTCATTTCGGTGGCTCTCGCAGCCACCCACAGTATCGCGGTCTATTCCTGACAACCCATGTCAGGAAAGGGTGGTATGCTATAGCCAGAATCCACTTTCCCCCATAGGAGGCTTCGATGCGCGGTGATCGCTTGCTCTCTATCCTCTTGCTGTTGCAGGCGCATCGGCGCATGACCGCCCGCGCCCTGGCTGAGCGCATGGAAGTCTCGGAGCGCACCATCTATCGGGATGTCGAGGCGTTGGGGCGCGCGGGCGTGCCCGTCTATACCGAGCGCGGCCCGAACGGGGGCTGCGGCCTCATTGACAATTATCGCACGAACTTGACAGGCATGACGGAGATGGAGATCCGCACGCTATCGATGGCGGGGGCTTCCAAGCAACTGGCGGATCTGGGGTTAGATAAAGCGCTGGATGGCGCGCTGATCAAGATGTTGGCGGCCATGCCCACCGCCTTCGCACGTGACGCTGAGCGGTCGCGCCAACGCTTTCACCTGGACTCCGCCGCGTGGTCGCAATCGAACGAAGAAGTGCCCCATCTGCGCGACATCCAGACGGCGCTGTGGGAAGACCGGGAATTGTGCATTCGCTATCGCCGCGACGACGGCAAGCTGGTGGAGCGCGTGGTGCATCCGCTGGGCCTGGTGGCGAAGGGGAGCATCTGGTATTGCATCGCGGATGCCGAGGGCCAGCGCCGCACCTATCGCGTCTCGCGCATGCAAGCGGCAGAGGTGCTGGCCACCAATTTTACGCGCCCGCCAGACTTCGACTTGCCGAGCCACTGGGCAACCTCATGCGCCGAGTTCAAGGCGAAGATCCCCCGGCACGCGGTGCGTGTGCGCATCTCCCCACGGGGATTCCGGCACTTGCCCAGCGGCCTCACCACCGAATGGCCCGCGACGGGGGGGCCTGAATGGCACGAGATGACGCTGACCTTTGAGGCGTGGGACGAAGCGCGCAACGCGCTGATGAGCCTGGGGGCGGAGGTCGAGGTGCTGGAACCCGTGGAACTGCGCCAGAGCATCCAAGAGATGGCCGCCGAGATCATCGCTTTTTACGCCAGCAAACAACGCGCTGACGCTGAAGATGCCACAACCCTTGTGCCACAGTTAGCCTGAATCCGCCTGGATGGGGCGAACATCGCGCTGCCGTGGGGCGCTGCCCTGCTCCTTGCTCTCTTGGTGTATCCTAATTCGCAGGGAGGGCGCAATGGAGACACATGATTTAGCACGGCCCGCGTTTCAAGATCGCAGTGGATGGCGAACGTATTGGGATCAACAAGGGGCGTTTTGGCGCACTGAACCGGAGATATTGACAAGCCGTCAAGACGTGTTGCTGGCCCGCTTGAAAGCCCCCGATCAAAGCCCGGCCCCGTTGGCCGGGATGCGCCTTGACCGCGCCGATGTCGAGTGGCTGCTGGCGCGGCATCAGAGCCGTGGCGTCCAGGGGCCGATTGATGCCGATGATGT
>JACDGC010000762.1 GCA_013815535.1 Ktedonobacterales bacterium | reverse complement strand
CACCAACGGTCGCAGCGGCGCGAGGCCCCCCAGCCCCAGGGCCACCGCGCCATAACCAATGGGAAAGAGGGCATCGGTCTGGGGGGCCAGCAGGCCACGCAGCCATGCCCCTGGCGAGGCCAAGATGAATGGCAAATTGAGGGCCACGAAACCCAAGGCCAGCCACCCCGCACGGCGCAAGGCGGCATCACGGCCCTCGCGCCGCCAGACCTCCACCACATAAAACGGGATGAAGAACCACGCCAGTTGTTTCACCGCCGCAGCGATCCCCAGCAGCAACGGTGACAGGGGCACGCGCGGCCACAGCAGCCACGCCGCCGCGATGAACACCACACAGGTGACATCGAAATTTTCCAAAAGGGTATAGAGCCACATCACTGGGTTCGCCAGAAAGGCCACCAGCACCCCCGCGCGCTCCGCCGCTGGGGCACGCCACAGCAACAGCATCAGCAATGCCAGCAGCGCCACCCCATTGAGCCACACGACCGAGGGCAAGCCCACCCAGACGAAAGGCAACGCCAGCCAGATGATCCCCCCGGGGTAATTATGCACCGTCTGTGGATCAAAATTGACCGCGCCACGCAACGCGGGATGCGCTAACTCCAACGCAAGTTGCTTGCCTTGGGCTGCTGACGAAGGATAGTTGAGGGGATCGCTCCCAAAAGCGGGACTGCCCAGCAAAGGGGTGGCGAAGGCGTTGGGCCACCGCACCACGGCGCTCCAAAACGCGCCATCCGCCGTGTAGGGGTTCTGCCCCGTGCGCAACAGGTCCGCATCGATATGCACAAAGGCGATGGCGTCGTTATGATAATGGCCGCGCAGATCGTCGGGCAACTGCGCGATGAAGCCGTGCCAGGGAATCCACAGCAGCGCCAGGGTGAGCACAGCCCGCCAACCGCGCCACTGGGCAGCGGGCGGCAACTGCCGCCACACGGCGGCAAGCGGCGTGGGCAGCGCGGCCCGCGTCGCCACCCACAGGCAGGCGAAGGTCACCAGACCCGCCGCCACGCAAGCCAGCGCGTTGCCAACAGGAATGCGCCCGTGCCCAAAGCCCCCAGCAATGGTCGCCACATAGAGGGCGAGTGCCCCCCCCATCACCCATGCCCAGCGCCAACGTGGGCAAAGGAAATCCCAGACAAAGGCGATGCCGCGCTGCATAGCCGCTGGCAACGTGGTGAGGCTCATCACGGGGGAAGGCTCCTCATTGAAGATCTATTGGATGAGACGAAGGAAGGGGCACAATCGGCGCGCATGGCACGCCAGCGGATTTGCGAGCCGACCGATTTTGTGCTACGATCCAGCCAGTTGGGTTGCTCGCGTCAATGCATCCGCACCCCTACATGTTATCTAACCCCGTTGGCGCAAGCCAACCCTGGCGATATCACCTGCCGCGCGGTGCGGCACATGGCCCGTGAATTTTTCCCGCGCCATGAGGAGGAACAGACGTGGAAAAGCAGTCAGGAACCGTGGCCGTCAAGCGGGCCTTCCCCGAGATGCTCAAGGGCGGCGTCATCATGGACGTGATGAACGTCAAGCAGGCGCAAATCGCCCAAGAAGCGGGCGCTGCCGCCGTGATGGCTCTGGAAAAGATTCCCGCGCGCATTCGGCGCGAGGGCGGCGTGGCGCGGATGAGTGACCCTGATATGGTCCGCGAGATCAAACGTGCCGTGACGATCCCTGTGATGGCAAAATGCCGCATCGGTCACTTCGTCGAAGCGGAGATCTTACAAGCCATCGGCGTTGACTGCATTGATGAGTCCGAGGTGCTGACCCCGGCTGACGAGCAATACCACGTCGACAAGCATGCTTTCGCTATCCCCTTCGTGTGCGGCGCGCGTGACCTGGGCGAGGCGCTGCGGCGCATCGGTGAGGGCGCGGCCATGATCCGCAGCAAGGGCGAGGCAGGCACCGGCAACATCGTCGAGGCCGTGCGGCATCTGCGCACCATCATTGATGGCATTCGACGCCTGACGGTGCTGCATGAAGAGCAATTGATGTCTGAAGCCAAAAACCTGGGTGCACCCTATGAATTAGTCAAGGAAGTGCGCGATCTGGGTCGCCTGCCCGTTGTCATGTTCACAGCGGGCGGCGTGGCCACCCCAGCGGATGCTGCGCTGACGATGCGGCTCGGCGCGGATGGCGTCTTCGTCGGCTCGGGCATCTTCGACTCGCACACTGATGAAGAGGCCTTGCTCATCGGCAAAGCCATCGTCCAGGCAACGACCCACTTCGACAATGCCGAAGTCTTGGCCGAGATCTCGGGTGGCCTGGGGGCCCCCATGCCCGGCGTGGACCTGCGCACGCTGCGCCCCGAAGAACTGATGGCCCCGCGCGGCTGGTAGGCAATGGCCGCGCCCCCTGCCCCACTGCGATGGAGAGGGGGGCACACGCGAAAACCGATGCAGCGAAGGGAAGCGTTCCATTTGATTGAACAGGTTGGGGCATCGATCACTCCATCCGCA
>JACDGC010000761.1 GCA_013815535.1 Ktedonobacterales bacterium | reverse complement strand
GGCTTACTATAGTCAGGGTCAAGGTTCGGCAGCGTCGTGGCATCACTGCCCTCGCTCCCAGGGGTGAGGACTTTATAGCACGTCAAGGTGCGGCTGGCGGTGCCCGCATCATCCTCCTCCAACCGGGCCTGCCAATAGCCATCATTCGCGCCAAAGAAACCCAAACTCACCCCAGCGGCGCGCGCGCGTTCCAGCCCATCACGCATCGCAAGCGTCCAATATTCATCATGGCCAGTCGAGAGATAGATGCCGTGATGCAGCACTGCCGCAGGCTGCGCGGAAACATCGACGCTGGTGGTGTAACTGACATCATAGCCCGAGCGTTCGAGCCAGCGAATGGTGTGGATGTCCCAATCCAAGAAGTTCCCCGCCCCCGCCCCCTCGCTATAGGGACGATTGAAGGAGACCTTGCGGGCGCGCTCATTGAAGCTTTGGCCACCCTCATCATTGGCCAAATCGCTGGCATCGGTCAAATGCGTATAGAGGCTGTAGCCGCCCCACACATTATAGGCCTGGTAGGTATTGACGGGCAGGCTGACCACCATATCCGACGTACTGGCATCATCGCGCACCACCAAGGGGATGTATGATTCCGCCACGGGAGACACACCATCGGCGTGCAATTTCACCAGATAGACCCCCGTCGTCCAGCTATTGCCGATGGTGAGAGCGTAGGACTGTTGCCAATGCGCGTCAAGCAGGTGCGTATCGGCCTGAGTGGTGCAGGTGGCGCAGCCCTGCAAGCCCGTCTGCGCGGACCAATTCCCCTGAGTCTGATCTTGAGAGCCATCGATGTGCGCGCTTTGCAGCAAGCGCCCACCTAACCCGCGATACCAACCGATGCGATAGACCTGGATGTCGTAGGCCACTTTGCGCTGTGTGCTGATGTAGAGGGGCACCGTTTGCCCCTTGATGGCTGAGGCCGCCCCGGCGTAACCCTGGATGAAGTGCGTGTCGGCCCCACTCGCCAGTTGCCAGGCATCCGTGCCAAAGTTTTGATTTTCGGCTGAGGTGGGAGCCGCCGCATCATAATAGGAGATGCTGAGGACGGGGGGCGGGGGCAACTGGTGGCGATCGCGGAACCACCCGGCGCCCCCAACCAGAGCAGTCAGCACCAAGACGCCCGCCAGCCCCATGCGAAAGCGGGAATCCCACGACGCGGGGAGCCGCACCGCCGGGATGCGCATCGCGGTGGGAGCCGCCGCCGCGACGCGGGTGGGAGGCTGCTCGAAGTTGTCAGTGCGCAGTTCCAACCCCACCGCGATGGCGATCAGCGTCATAAGGATCTGCCATTCGCCCGCGCTGAAAAAGTGCGCATCGAGCACGTCGATGGCGAAGTTAACAGCCAGGATGGTGAAGATGGCCGTGACGATGTGGTGGTTGAAGCCATTCACCTTTTTGCGAATCTGCCAGATGTGCCGCAGCAGGATGACGGCGAAGGCCACGAAGGCGGCGACATAGAGCAAGCCGCCCCGATAGAGCAACAACAGATACAGGCTCTCGGTACTGCCAAAAGCGAGGACCGGATAATTGAAGTTGGGCTGCACCCCAAAAATCAGCGAACTGGGGTGCAGCAGCACCGTCTGAAACACGACATCCCAGTGCGTCCAGCGGGCCACCCAGGTGTTGGGGACGATACCATGCTGGGTGGCCCCAGCGGCGGCCTTGCCAAACTGGTATTGCAAGCGCTCGATGATCACCGGGGTCAGCGCCAGGCCCCCCACCACGGCCACCCCCATGGCATAGAGGGTGGTGCGGGCCAGTTTGCCGTTCAAGCGCCACGCCAGCACATACCCCAGCACGATGGCGATGAAGCCCGCCGTGCTCAATGTCGACAGCAGGGCGATGACGTTAAAGGCCAGAAAGCCGATCAAGATCCAGTTCCAGCGCCGCCCCAGGGTCTTCACACCCTCATCGGTCGTCTGAATTTGGTTGATGAGCAGAATGACATAGGCCGCCACAGCAGCGAGAATCTCCCAGCCACCCACCAGGGAGGTGGCGCGATGAATGATGGGGCTTTCGGCAGTTTCATAGGTGGGGAAGAACGTCAGCAGGAAATCTTCAACACCCGGAAAGCGGGCGATCTGCAACACGCCGATGATGCTGATGAGCGAGAGGACCACCAGGATGACGCGCGTCATCGTTGGCAGCTTTGACGGCAGAGAGAGGGCTTCGAGCATGACACGATAGAGCAAGAAATATTCAATCGGCCCCGCAAGTGCATTGAGCATCTCTTTTGAGATATACAGGCCCTCTAACACGGCTTTCAGCAATGGCAGCAGCGTACCCGCCAGGATCAACAGCATGAAGCCGACATCGATGGGGGTGACGGCAAAAGAAAAATCTTTGCGGACAAAGCGACGAACGACCAACAGGCCCGCCATCCCACTCAGCAGCAAGTCACCGGGCTTCAGGCCAACGATGCCACGCGCCGTCGCCGCCGTGAGCACGGCCCCCGCAAAC
>JACDGC010000760.1 GCA_013815535.1 Ktedonobacterales bacterium | reverse complement strand
ATCCTGCGCGGTGGTGGCCACCGCGTGTGCTTGCGCCGCTGCCAGCAGCCGCCGCCCGATGTGCTGGCGGCGCAGCGTGGGCTGGACAAAGATATCATTGACGATCCAGCGACGCCCCAACCACTTGGACGACCGTGAAGGATGCATCTGAAGGAAGCCCCCCGCTTCCTGCTGCTCGGCTGTCAATGCCATGAAGATGACGCTTTCACCCGTCACCACCCCCTCGTGCAAATACTGCTGGGCGGCGGCAGCGGCGACCGTCCGCCCATAAAACGCACTATAGGCCACGAATATGGGCGTCACCTGCGCAACGTGTTCGATCGTCACACGCACGATGGCGGGCTTTGCTGCGCCTACTTGCAGATCTGTCATTGCTTCACTCCTGGGCTGCTGTAGCGTTTCTGGGCATCTCATCAACCATATCATCCATAGCGCCGTGCGTCAGCTTCTAGCCGTTTTGGCCCCTTTCGCGGCGAAGTGATGGGCAGATAGCGCACACTATGGTACACTTTGTCTGGGAAAGCGCGGTTCGTTGCTTGCTTGTGCCCACGAATCATCCCCCTTATGGGGTGGCAATAATGGAGAGCGCACAGTATGGGTGTCGAAAATTGGGATGACGAAAACCTCCCACCACGTCCGGCCCGCCGTGAAAGTGGCTCGCGGGGCGATATCGAACGGGATGATCGCCGTGGCGCGCCTAACCGCGCCCGCCGCGACGAGGTCGACGCCCCCCCGCCCCGCCGCCGTGATGATGATCGCACTGTCCCTGCACGTGGTCGGCGTGAAGATGCCGATGAGCGTGGCGGACGACCCCCACGTGGCGATGAACTGGAACCGCGCGCCCGCCGCCCAGACGAGAGCCGTGATGGCTCACGCGGTGGTCGGCCAGCACGCGATCCCTACGATGAAGAGCGCCCTGGTCGCCCACGCAGCGACGAATTCGTGGAGCGGCGTGGCCCTCCTAGCCGCCCCACGCGTGATGACGCTGACCGGCCACGGCGCAGTGGTCGTCCAGAGGACGTTGATGACGCGCGTGGTGCACCGCGCCGCGATGACCGCCCGCGCGACGACGATGGGCGTGGTGGCCGCCCGCGCCGCGATGAGTATAGTGAGCCACGGAGTGGCCCTGCCGGTCGCTCACGGCGTGATGAACTGGACGAGCCACGTGGAGGCCCCCCTAGTCGGTCGCGCCGTGATGAGTTCGACGACCCACGCACTGGCCCGCCGAGCCGCCCGCGCCGCGACGACTATAGTGAGCCACGGGGTGGCTCATCTGGCCGCTCACGGCGTGACGATCTGGACGATTCACGCGGGGGCAGTCGCTCTGGTCGCGATGACTATGACAACCGCCGTGGCTCGCGTGGACGCCGCGACGACTATGATGAGCGTGGTGGGCGTGCGAGCCGCGACGACTATGACGGCCCACGCCGCCGCCGTCCCCCGGTCTGGGAGGACGACGAATATGGGGCCAGTGTCCCCGCACGCCTCTATAATGCCCTAACGGGACGCGGGCGCGCGGTGCGCCCTCCCTCCGCGCGGATGCCGCCCCCGGCTGAAATTCCAGAGGAAAAGGGGTCGGCGGGGCGCGTCCAGTTGGTCATCTTTGGGCTGGTCATTCTGGCTTGGGCAATCGGCGCGGGGCTTGGTTTTGCCCTCAATCGCCCAAGCTCCGTGGCCGCCCTCTCCAATTCCACCCCCCCGGCCATTACGGGGACCCCCGCCATCACCGGGACGCCAGCAGTGACCGGCACTCCCGCTGTGACTGGTACCCCCAAGCCTTGATCCCGGCGCGCTGAGCGCGTGGCATGCTGGCAGCGGCCCCAGGTTGTGGTGTATACTTGAACCGGGTGCGTAGGATGCGTAACACTCGGCTGACCGTCTGCCAAGCATGCCCTGGCATGCCGACACCGAAGCGAGGCGCGCCATGCGGATCGCGATCATCACCGAAAATTTCTTGCCGAAGCGCGATGGTGTTACCCGCACCATCGATATGTTGCTCGAACACCTGCAAGCACACGAGCAACCCGCCATCGTTTTCGCGCCAGAGGGCTCACCTTCCTACCACCGTGGCGCACGGGTCATCGGCGTCCATGGCGTCCCCATCCCCATCTATCCCGAGTTGCGTTTCTTGTTTCCGCGCCGCGCCATGGGCGAGCAGTTGGCACGTTTCAACCCCGACATCATCCATCTGGCCGACCCGATGTTGCTGGGCATGACGGGCCTCTATTGGGGCAAACGCATGGGGGTGCCAGTGGTGGCGGCGTATCACACCAACATCGCGGATTACATGCGCGACTTCCATCTGAGCGCGCTCACCGGGACGGTGTGGCGCTATCGCCGTTTTCTGCACAATCAGAGCGCAGCAACGCTGGTGCCCTCACCCTCCACCGCTGCGGTGTTGAAACGCCAGGGCTTCCACAACATCCACTTGTGGCCACGCGGCGTCGATAGCCAGCTTTTTTC
>JACDGC010000759.1 GCA_013815535.1 Ktedonobacterales bacterium | reverse complement strand
TTGCGTGCCATCATAGTGCAGCACCGTAGACGTGGGGGCACGCCCGGGAAGGCTCTCGTTGCCCAGAGCGAACGCGGCGGTCACGGCCCAGCCATCCCCTGGTGCGGTAAAGCTGAGGTCAGCAAAGACGGGGTGGTCTTGTCCGCTGAGCGTGTACCCCATGGAAAAGTGTCCATCTTGGAAATGCCAGAGGTGGTGGGCATCGGCAAACCAGCCATCCGTCCTGGAGAGCATCGCCATCGCATTCACCTCTGGGGGAGCCGCCAGGGTCGTCCAGGTTGTTCCCGCATAGTGCAAAACGGTCCCGTGCAGCCCATCCGAGAGTATCAACCATCCCTGGTCGGGTTCCGTGAATTGGAAGGTCGCGCTGACGATGGCGCGGGGCAATGGCACCGGCACGGGCTGCCACTGGTTCTGTCTCTCCTGATAGAGGATCGCTGATCCCACGGGATGCGCTCCGGTGCGCGCGAGCACCCGGCCCAAGGCCCAGCCATGCCCAGCGGCAGGCATGGCGAGCGCGAGGAACACGACGTTGGGAAAACTCGTCCTATCGACAACGTGCCAGCGCGCCCCGGTGGCGTGCGCGATAAACCCCGTCCCGCCCGTGGGAGCCGTCGCGGGTCCTGAGAACACGGTGCCCGCCTGCCAGGCATCGCCCGTGTCGCGTACGGCCCATGCTGTAAAGGCGGCATGAGCGGGTAACGCATCCGCCGCAGTCGTTGGCACGCTCCCACGCGTTGCGTGCTGAGTGCGCCACCCGACGGCGGTGGCTAATGCCACGACGAGGAGCACCGCCGCCAGGAACGGCAGGACGCCTGAGAAACGCGGCGGCGTCGCAGAGCGGGGCCATCCCCCGCGCTGGCGCGCCGTCCTAACCGGTGCGGGGCGAGCGTGAGCGGCATCTTGTGACATGGAAGCGGATCCTTTCGGGGTGGCGAGGGTCGTGACCACGGCTTCCAGTCGGGTCACTTCGGGAACGTGACGGCTCCAGGCGATACCATCACTGGTAAGGTGACGGGCGATGGCGCGGAGATCGGGGGGCAGGCCATCGGCGTCAGGCAACGGCGGGACAGGCGGAATCGCATCAGACATCGGCAGCCTCCTGAGCAGCATGCTGCGGCGTAGACGCAAGCGGGATGATGGAATCGCGCAGCAGCGTAAGCGCCCGCCGCAGCCGGGAGCGCACCGTACCGGTGGGAATGGCAAGCATCGCCCCAATTTCGGTCGCATTCAACCCCGCATAAAAACGCAGAATGACCACCACCCGCAACGGGGTGTCCAGCGCCGTGACCGCCTGGCGCAGATCGAGCCGAGCCGTGTGGTCGCTACTGCCCGCATCGCCGAGCAAGGCGAGGCTTTCGGGGAGGTCGTCACGCCAGAATGCCGTGCGCTCACGCTCCGTGCCAAACCGTCCGCGTTGCCAATCCAGGCAGACGTGTGAGACGATGCGTAACAGCCAGAGACGCACGGCTGCCTCATCCCGCAGCGCGGGCCAGGCGTGCCAGGCCCGCAATAACGCTTCTTGGGCAGCGTCCTCGGCATCGGCCATCCCCACCAAAGCGGCGGCGGCGCGAATCAACCAGGGCAAGTGCGGCATGACACAGGGCGCATAGCGTGCTTGGTCCATGAAGCCTCCCAGAGGAGCGGTAGAATCGCTTCCTCACCAAGAGACGACCTGAGGAGGGCGAAGTGATCATGATGAGGAACAATGGCATCATGATCGTGATTCGGTTTGCGGGAACCGACGAGGATCACTCGGCAACACGCGCGGAAGAGCAAGCAGTGATGCACTCTAGACCGTGGCACGGGGGCCACCAGACAGGGGTCGTTCCGCCCTCGTGATGCGCAGCGGTCGGTTCTCAAGAGGTGCCGAGCAGGCACACCCCCACTCCTGAGAAGAAGGAGCGATGAACGCGCTACCAGCGCTTGTCGGGAGGCAACGCTTGGATACCCACAGGAATACCTCCAGAGCGGGGTGACCTTCCTCTCCCCCTCGATCGGATGAGCAACGCAGGAGACCACGATGGATGCAGGTCAGCCTCCTCGCCCTGATCAGCGAGGCAAACGGACCACGCTGCGGGAGATGCTTCCTGGCTGCCTCGGCATCGGCGTAGTGGTGGGGAGCGAGGGTCTGTTGCTGTGGGCCAGCATCGCGGCGCTCGTCGGGGATCAGCCCTGGACCGTGCGCCTCCTTGGTCTGGGGGTACTGGGGCTGCAGGTCGGCTTTGTCCTCTGGGTTTGGCGTCGGCTTCGCGAGGCGCGTGCGATCGACGACGCCCACGATCGTGGCGACCATGAAGGGTTCAGCGGCTGACGGTCGGCTCGGGGCTCGTCTCGCTCGCAGCACCGGTGCTACCCTTCCGGAGGGGCCGTCATACCGTGATGACGGGAACTTCTGCGGCGGTCACCGCGTCTCTCTCTAAGCATGCCAGAGAGAGACGCGGGACACGTATGTCTCGGTGG
>JACDGC010000758.1 GCA_013815535.1 Ktedonobacterales bacterium | reverse complement strand
CGCCAGTGCCTCGGCCAGGGTGATGCGCCCAGCATAGAGCGCCTGCCCGATGACGGCGCCATCCGCGCCCGCCTGTGCCAACGCCCGCACATCGGCCACCGTCGTCACGCCACCCGCGATGGTGATGGCCAGCGGTGCCTGCCCCACATCCGCGCGTGTTTGCGTCACCAGCTCCGTATTCGCGCCCGCCAGCATGCCGTCGCGGCGGATGTCCGTCACCAACAACGACCGCACCCCCACCGCCACCGCTTGCCGCGCCCATTGAGCGGGCGTCTGGGGCGCGTCGGTCAGCCAACCATCCAGCGCCACCGCGTCGCCCCGCCGATCCAGCGCCACTTCGATGCGCTCACCATACTTCGCCACCAATTCCGCCAACAGCGCCACATCCAGCGCCGCCGTGCCCAGCGCCACCCGCGTCGCGCGCGCGTCGCTGGCCGCCGCAATATCCGCCCGCGTGCGCAGCCCACCCCCCAGGCGCAGCGGCAATCCCGTCGCCGCCGCGATGCGCGCCACCACCCCCAGATGCACCGGCTGCCCCACCCGCGCGCCATCCAGATCAACGATGTGCAGCCACGTCGCGCCCGCGTCACGCCAGCGCTGGGCCACCTCCACCGGGTCACCATCGAACACCGTCGCTTGCGCGTAATCGCCCTGACGCAGCCGCACGCAGCGCCCCCCCAACAGATCGATAGCGGGATAGATGATCATCCTCGCCCCTCCTCGCTCAACCACTGCACCGCGCGACGCAGCAAAGCCAACCCCGCCGGACCGCTCTTTTCAGGATGAAACTGCACCCCAACGATCCCCGGCACATGCACCGCCGCGCACAGGGGCATGCCACCATAATCCGTCCAGCCCACATGGGCGTTGGGCAAGGGCATCTCACAGGAATAACTATGCACGAAATAGCCCGCGAAGCCGTCATCCGCCAGCTTACATTCCGCCCCCCACGTGATGCGGTTCCACCCCATCTGTGGCACCTTGCGGTCGGGGGTCGCCAGAATGCGCTTTACCTTGCCAGGCACCCGCCCCAACCCCGCGCAGTCGCCCTCATCCAGCCAATCACACAACAACTGCATCCCCAGGCAGATGCCCAAAATCGGCTGCGAGGTAGCACGCAACCGCGCCGCGAAGCCTCGTTCAGACAACGCCGCCATCGCCGCCCCCGCCGCACCCACGCCCGGCAGCACGATCACGTCATCCGTCGCCAATTCCCCCGGCGTGGTGATGAGCCCCGCTGGCACATCCACCGCTGCCAGCGCGCGGCTGAGGCTCAGCAGATTGCCCGCGCCATAATCGATGATCGCCACCGTCATCCCAGCACCCCCTTCGTCGATGGCGCGTCGCCCGGCACGGTGATGCGCGTCGCCGCGTGCAGCGCCACCCCCGCCGCCTTCCAGATCGCTTCGAGCGCGTGGTGGGCATTGCGCTGCCGCAGCACATCCACATGCAGCGTCAACCCCGCGCGCATCGCCACCGCCCGCCAAAACTCCTCTGCCAGCGCCGGATCGAAGCTGCCAACCCGCGCGGGCGCGACCTCCACTGCCCACACCAGATAGGGCCGCGCGGCGCAATCGACCACCACCCGCGCCAGTGCGTCATCCATCGGCACGTAAGTTGTGCCGAAGCGCGCGATGCCCGTGCCGTCGCCCAGCGCCGCCGCGAAGGTCATCCCCAGCACCAGCCCCACATCCTCAACCGTGTGGTGGTCGTCCACCGCCAGATCGCCTGTCGCTTGCACCGTCAGGTCGAAGCGCCCATGCTTGGCGAAGGCCGTCAGCATATGGTCGAGGAAGGGCACCCCCGTCGCGCACGCGCTCACTCCGCTGCCATCCAAATCCAGCACCACGCGCACATCCGTCTCGCGGGTCGTGCGCGTGTGTTCCGCTCGCCGCCTCTGTCGTTCGCTCATCCGCGCACCTCCGTGCGTGCCCCAGCCAGGGCCGCCACCAATGTCGCTCGCATCCGGTCATTTTCCGCCGCACGACCAATCGTGATCCGCAGGCACCGCCGCAGCCGTGGGTGCGGATAGTGCCGCACCAGCACCCCACGCTCCGCCATCGCCACGCCAATCGCCGCCGCATCCGGCACGGGCAACTCCACCAACAGGAAATTGGCGACCGCCAGCCACACCCGCACCCCATCCAATTCCGCCAGCCGCCCCGCCACACGCTCGCGTTCAGCGCTGATCTCCGCCACGCGCTCCGTCAACCAGGCTGGCTCTTCCAACAAAGCCAGCGCGGCAGCGGTCGCCAGCGCGTTCACGTTATAGGGCATTCGCAAGGCATCCAACCGCGCAATGACGGCAGGTGCGGCGATGGCATACCCCAGCCGCAGTCCAGCCAGCGCGCCGCTTTTGCTCAGCGTCCGCGTGATGATCAACCGTTCACACCCCGGCAGCATCCCCAACGCCGTCGCCGCACCAAACGGATAGTACGCCTCATCCACAATGACCCACAGCCCGCG
>JACDGC010000050.1 GCA_013815535.1 Ktedonobacterales bacterium | reverse complement strand
GCGCCCAGCGTGCCCGCAGTCAGCGAGAGCACCGTGAGCGCCGCCGCCAACAGGCCGAGCGTCACCAGCACCGTGCGGCGCGCACCCCAGCGATCGCCAGTCTGGGCAGCAGCGAAATTGCCCAAGATGCTCGCTACGCCAAAGCCCAGCAGCAGCCAAGTGATGCCACTGGCAGCCAGCCCCAATCCTTGGCCCAAGAAGGGCGTGATGTAGGTGAAGACCACGAATTGCGCCGTGGACTGCACCAGCGTCACCCCCACTGCCAACAGCAGACCGCTTTGTCGCAAGACGCTGCCCCACGCGGCGAGGTTGACCGGCGGCGTCGTCACGTTGGCGGCGATGGCACGCCCGATGGCCAACATGCCCGCCGCGCTGATCACTGCCACCACAACGAACGTCATCCGCCAGCCGAATTGCTGGCCCAGCACCGTCCCCAGTGGCACCCCAAAGGCTGTCGCAACCGTCAGCCCCCCAAAGACGAGGCCGATGGCCTGGCCCCGCTGGGCGGGAGGGCTGAGGGCCGCCGCCACACCAGTGGCCAGCGGGGTGAAGAGCGCCGCCCCCAGGGCGGCAATGACGCGTGCCACCACCAACACGCCAAATGTCGGTGCGAGCGCGCCCACGACATTGCCCACCAACACTCCCGCCAGACCAACCACCAGCAGCGTCCGGCGCGGCAGATGGCCAACGCTCAGCACTAATAGCGGCGAGGCAATGGCATAGGTGAGCGCATAAACCGTCACCAATTGCCCCACCGCCCCGACTGATACGTGCATCTCCGCCGCGATCAGTTTGATGATACCTGCGATGACCAGCGATCCCATGCCGATCGCGAAATTCCCGAGGGCCAGGGTCACTAATGGCCCTCGGGGCAAACGCGGTGTTTCCCCCTGCATCGTTACCTCCGCTATTGACCGAGCGCGGCAATCACCAGTTGCGCGACTTTACGGCCGGAGTATTGCTGCTGGCCTGTAATAAGCCGCCCGTCACGGATGGCAAAGGCCTTAAACAATCCCCCCTGGATGTAGTTGGCACCACGCTCGCGCAAGGCGTCTTCCAAGCGCCAAGGCATGATTTGCGTCCCGGCGGCCTCATCGGAAAAGTCTTCTTCGATGTTGGCAAAACCAGTCACGGTCTTGCCTGCCGCCAGATACGAACCATCTGAGAGGGTCGCATCGACCAACGCGGCGACGCCGTGGCAAAAGAGCGCAACCACCTTCTCGGCTTCATAAAAGGTGCGGATGGCGGCATGCAGGTCAGCATTAGCACGGAAGGTAAACATCGGTGACTGGCCACCGCACACCAGCAGGGCATCGTAGTCTGTGTAGTTTAGATCGGCGAGTTTGGGGGTGTTGTCGAGCAATTGCAGCAAGTTGGGCGTGTTGATGAACCCCATGCTGATCAGATCGTCTGCCGACCATTGGCTAGGGTCGCGCGGATCGCTCAAATTGTCGAACGCGACCGCGCCACCTTCCGGACTGGCGATGGTGACTTCATAGCCAGCTTCGGTGAGCTCATAGTAGGGATGTGTCAACTCTGCTGCCCAGAAGCCCACGGGCCAACCAGTGGTTGATGAGTGGGTCGGATTGGCGACGACCAGGATGACCCGGAAGGGCTTCGTGCGGGTCTGGTCGACGCGGGCATGATGACCAGTGGAGTTGCGCACGCTGGCGGTTTGTTTGTCTGAGGCGGTCATAGAAAAACGGGTCCTTTCGGAGATGGCGACCGGAATCGGGTCGGCAAGGTCATGCAGCGAGTGCGACGGGTGTCGTCACCCGCTGCATATACTATACTATACTATATTGTATTGTAAATAATAGCTAGTAGTTTGGCTAGGTCGCTGCGCCATTTTCCTTTACCAACAGCACCAACTCTGCCAATGCCGTATGATGAGGAGGAACGCTGAGAAGGGGGCATGTCGTGACGCACACCACACGCGCGCGGGGACGACCGCGCACGCAGACGACCGATGCGCGGATTCTCGCTGCCACGCTCGAACTCTTAGGCCAAGTGGGCTATGCGCGGATGTCGCTAGACGATGTGGCGCAGGCCGCCGGGGTGACCCGCCCCACCATCTATCTCCGCTATCCGAATAAGGCGGCTTTGGCACGTGCGGCGATGGCAGCGGCCCGTGAACAGACGCCGTTGCCCCGGCCCACGGGGGATACCCGCGCAGATGTTGCGGCGCAACTGCGGCATTTTCAGGCGGGCATTACGCGCCCATATGGGTTGTCGATGATCGGTGCCTTGCTAGCGGAAGAACATGCCATGCCCGACCTGCTGGCGCAATACCGCGAGGACGTGGTGCTCCCGCGCCGAATGCTCATTCGCGCGGTGCTGGTTGCCGCCCAGGAACGCCATGAGTTGTCCCGCGATGCTGATATCGAGTTGGCAGTGTCACAGTTGCTGGGGAGTTATTATTCCCTTTATATCGAAGGTGCGGTGATTCCGGATGACTGGCCGGAACGGGTGAGCGCCCAGGTATTGCGCGGTTTGCTGCCCCGTGGTGACACCGTCTAACCGTGTGGTGCTGGGGCTGGCCGCCGCCGCAGTCACCTTTGGGCGAGGGACGCCTCATCGGCAGCCGTCAGGGCTGAGCAAGCAGCACCGATATATGGCCGTAAGTTGAGCAATTTTCAAGGAGCAGAGGATGAACATTGCACGTCGATTTCAGCGACCTTCAGGTCAGCGTGGGTGGGTACGACACGGCGTTCTGGCCATCATCTGTGTGGGAATCATGCTCTTGGTTGCGTGCGGTTCCGCCACACCGCAGCATTTCGCAGCCTATCTGCCGAGTCAGCATATCTATGATCAAGCACACGTCTTAACGGCGACCGAGACCGCTCAACTTGAGCAGCAGACCGTCATGGTGCAAGATGCCGGGGCACCCACGGTCGTGTACCTCCGCGTGAAAGCGGCTTCGCAAGAGACCACCATCCAAGACGCCGCCGATCTGATGAACGCGTGGCAACTGGAATCGCGCCCAGGGGCGAAAGATGGGTTGGTCATCTTGCTCAATCTCACCCCAGGCGACATCCACCATGGCAACGCGGCGTTCTATGCCGGTGCCAAACACATCCAAGGCAACCTCCCAGAAACCGAATTGCAACGCATCTATGATCAGGATATGGCACCTTTGCTCAAGCATGGCCAGCTTGCCGCTGGCATCGGGGCAGGGTTAGCCGCTGTCGCCCATGATCTGGTGGCAGGGCCGCCCCCGGTGCCATCCCCTTCACCATTCGTGCAATTCTTGCGGATCGTGGTGACGGTGCCGCTCACGCTGCTCAGCATCATCTTGGCGCTGTGGGTGGCCATCGGCATCTATAGGATACGCCGGATGCGTCCCATGCACGAAATGGGAACGAACGTCGCTTACGCGCCCCCCGATGCACTTGGGCCAGCGCTTGCTGGGGCCGTGGTGGTGGGCCAAGTGAGGGATGACCAGATCGCCGCCACCCTCCTCGCGCTGGCCCAACGCGGGGCGATTCACCTGGAACCCTTGGGCAAACGACAGATGCAGCTCGTGTTGCATGACCACGAGCAGGTGCAGGGTCCGATGGAAGAGGCGCTGTGGCAAAATCTCGTTCACTATGCTAAAGATGGCATCCGTCTGAAACCCGCAGCATTGGCGGCGGCGCGGCGCCATTGGCAACCCATCCGCGAGATATTGCGGCGCGATCTCGTCCAGCGGCAGTGGTTCGCGGATGACCTCCATCGTCGCCGCGCGCTCCTCAACCGCAGCGGCATCGTGGGGATCATCGGGGTGGCCATCGGTGTCATCCTGACGCTCATCGCGCAAACCGCGTGGGGATTCCTCGGTGATGGCATCTTGCTGGTTGCGACCTGCACGGCCTTCATTGCCAGTGCCATGCAGTCAGAAACCACAGTCCAAGGGGAAGATGTGGCGCTCCCCTGGCGCGCCTTGCAGCGTGGCATCAAGCGAGCCAAGCACGATGCCATCCTCAGCATCGATCTCGATCGCGTGCTCCCCTATGCCTTGGCGATGGGGAGCGTCGAGCCGTTGCAGCAGCGGCTGAAAGTGGCTGGCAAAGCGGGATTCTTGCCATCCTGGTTGGTGAATGATACGTCGGTCACCGATTTCTACCCCTATTGGTTGTTCTTTTATGGCACCTTCACCACCTCGGGCAGTGCGAGTAGTAGCACGGGGGCCGCGACTGGTGGTGGGGGTGCAGGGGGCAGCTTCTAGGGTCTCATAGCGGAATTGACGGAAATCGCCCAATCGCAACAAACCTGCTCCCAAGGCGAAGTGCGTATCTTTGGGAGGAGTGCACGGAAATTGCCTCTTCTTTCATCAGCTTTCGCCTTCATTTTCGAAGGCCAAGATTTTTTGACGGTAGTGACTGTTAGTATCGACAGTTGGCGGTAGCGACCGACACTACCGGTCTGGTCAAATCGAACGCAATTTCGCTAGATCGACTAATGCCGATTAGTCGATCTAAAAATATCAGAGAATGGTTCCTCTGTTCGCTGATGATTCAGCGCGAACGTCACGCAAAATGAAGGTGAAAGGATGGCGATTGAAATTGTGCTATGTACATGTGTCGCTGTATGATTGTGTTGGCTTGCACATGCAGTATACTGCTCTCATCGAATGATGCCCAAGAAAATGACTATGTCGAGGGAGAGAGCACGACAATTGGACGAACAACTAGGCCTCATCAATCACGCCCCAACTCCTTCGCGCCTTGATATCACTATTGCCTCCTGGCTGCATGCCAAACAGCAGAAATCACAGAGCCATAAGACCGTTGTTGCCTATGCCACCATCTTGCACGCGTTCCGCGCGCGCCTCCAGGCGCAAGGCATCGACCTCGATGCGGCTGACCCGCGTGTGCAGGAATCGAACGCGAGCAGTTCCCCCCAAGGCAATGCCGAACGGATCATGCACATCGCACTCACCGCTCAGGTGTTTGCTGCCGAACCAATGATCACACAGTGGGGCTCGCGCCCTGTCGCCCCTGCAACGGCCAATCTCCGTCTCGCGGCGCTGAGTAGTTTCTACACCTATGCCCTCCGGCAAGGTCTGCTGGAGGGTGCTAACCCCATCGCACGGGTGGAACGCCATAAGGTGCAATCCTATGCACAGGCACGCCCCATCAGTTATGACGCTCTTGCCGAATCCCTAAATGCCATAGATCTCGCTACGCCAAAGGGGTTGCGTGATTACGCCCTGCTCCTCACCGCCTTGCATACGGGGCGACGCTTGAACGAACTGGCAGCCATGCGGTGGCACGATGTGGACGTGCGTAAGCGTCAGATATCCATCACGTGGCCACGGTGCAAAGGGGGCAAAGTCATGTATGATGAGTTGTCCCGTCAGGGCAATGCCGCGCTTGCGGCAGACGCCCTCGTAGCATGGATGCAGTGGTTGGCAGCGCGTGACGCCGACCCCAACGGACGAGCCGTGCAATTGGCTCGTGCGGACGCCCCACTGTGGATCAGCCTCTCGGCGAATGGCACGTTTGGCAATCCTCTTTCAGCACGGCATATTTCGATCATGTGTGAGCAACGACTGGGCACGAGTAAGGTGCATGCCCTTCGCCACACGTTTGCGAGAGCGTTGGAAGATGCTGGAGCCAAAGTGAGTGCCATTCAAGCACGCCTGGGTCACACCAGTCTCGATACGACCGGGCGCTATCTTGCCCAACTGCATGCCGCTGAGAATCCCTATCTCGCGCGGTTGACCAACCTGTATGGGATTACGGATCGGCTTCATCCACAGACCGAAGAGGATGGCGAATCGTAATCGCCATCTTACACTCAAAAAGCGGCGTGACGAGCAATGCTATGTATGCACCATACATTTTTCGGGGAAACAGCTACGACGCAGGCTCAATCTTTTTCGTGTTCGTGCCAGTCTTGTCTCATGTTCACGACATTTTGCGTAATGTCTTTTGTGTGTACCGTCTAATCCTATTATAGCCTAATGACTATAGGAATATTGGCATCATCATCCTGCGTTGACTCCGCTTCGTGATATCGTATGGTGCGACGATGGGAGTGGGTCTGTCGACTCAGTGGCTCCCGACGTGTTCTAAACATGCTCTCCATGAAAGAAGGCTATAACTATGCCCACCATGCATATATCCTTGCTCGGCGATTTCCGTTTGGTCTATGATGACGTCCAGGTGACGCGCCTCAATACACCACGCCTTCAAGCCTTCCTGGCTTATCTTGTATTGCATCGTGAAGGTCCCCAATCACGCCACCACCTCGCCTTCTTGTTTTGGCCCGACGCGACGGAAGCCCAGGCACGCACGAACTTGCGGCAACTGCTCTATCAATTGCGTCGCTTTTTTCCCGCTGTGGCGCAATTCATCGATGCTGATGCGAGCATGGTGTGGTGGAAGGAGGAGGCTGCAATGAAGCTCGACGTAGTGGATTTCGAGGCGGCACTCCACCGCGCGGATGCGGCGACGCGCGAACAAGATGACCGGCTGGCGCAAACGAATTTAGCGCAAGCAGACGCGCTCTATCGTGGGGATCTCCTCCCACATTGCTATGATGAATGGATCACGCTGGAACGGGAACGGTTGCGTCAACGTCACCGCCAGATGCTGGATCGCTTGCTCCACCTTTACGAAACGCGAGGAGATCTCACGCTTGCGATTCAGTATGCCCAGCGTTTCCTCCAGGCCGATCCTCTTGCCGAAGAAGCCTATCGACATTTGATGCGCCTCTTTGCGCGCAAGAATGATCGGGCGAGCGCATTGCGGATCTATCACTCCTGCGTAGCGACATTGCAACGCGAACTCGGTGTCGAACCCGATCCAGCGACGCGTGAAGCCTATGAGCAGCTCATGAACCTAGATGGGGCAACGCGACACACCCGCACCCACCATCCCACGTTTGCCACGCCACCCGCCCTGATCGGCCGCCAGCGCGAATGGGAGCAATTGCAGGCCACATGGCAGCGGGCCAGTGCGGGCGGTCCCCGCTTCGTGCTGATAACCGGCGAAGCAGGCATCGGCAAATCACGTCTCGCGGAAGATTTCTTGCTCTGGGTGAGTCAGCAAGGTGGCACCACCGCCAAGACGCGCTCCTACGCGGCGGAGGGCCAGCTTTCGCTAGCGCCAGTGACCGAGTGGCTCCGCAGCGAGGCAGTGCGGAGTCATCTTGGTCAACTTGAAACCGTATGGTTGACAGAGGTTGCCCGCATTTTACCAGAGCTTTTTACCGTGCGACCAGATTTACCCCATTACGAGCCAGTGACCGAGTCTGGTCAACGTCAGCGTTTTTTTGAAGCGATGGCGCACGCGCTCTTGAATGCGCCCCAACCCTTAGCCGTGTTCATTGATGACCTGCAATGGTGCGATCAAGAAACCCTAGAGTGGGTCCATTTCCTCTTGCGTTTTGCGCCCAAGGCACGCTTACTGGTCATGGGCAGTGCGCGCACCGAGGAACTACCACGCGAGCATCCCTTGCACGCCCTCCTCCAACATATCCGCGTCACCATGGATGTGACCCAACTTGCGCTCCAGCCGATGGATGCCGCAGAAACGGCACAATTGGCCGCGCAGGTGACGAACCACGCGTGGGATGTCGCTGACGTCATGCACCTCTATCTTGAAACGCAAGGCTATCCCCTCTTCGTGGTTGAAACGTTACGTGTGCAAATGGAGCAAACACCGGGGAACGCGGCTGACGCGCCCGCTGGCGCGATGCTTCCGCCCCTGCCGCCACGCGTCCATGCCATCCTTCTTGGCCGCCTGCTGCACCTCTCGCCCCCATCGCGCGCCTTGGTCGATTTAGCAGCCGTCATTGGGCGTGCCTTCACGTTCGACCTCCTGCTGGCCGCTGGAACGAACGATGCAGATGGCGCGGTCAATGAGCTGGACGAACTGTGGCAGAAACGCATCGTGCGTGAGCTTGGGGTGAATAGCTATGACTTCACCCACGACAAGTTACGCGAAGTCGCGTATACAGAAATCAGTGTGCCTCACCGTCGCATGCTCCACCGTCGCATTGCCCAGGCCCTCGAAACCCTCAATGCCGACGATCTCGATGTCGTCAGTGGACAGATCGCGTCGCACTACGATCGCGCTGGCCTCCCTGAGCAGGCGCTGCCCTTCTACCACCGCGCGGCAGAGGTGGCACAGTGTATGTATGCCAATGAAGATGCCATTAGTTTGCTGTCACGTGGCCTCGCCTTACTGCACCAATTGCCTGCTGGCTCGAAACGCGATGCCCAGGAACTCAGTTTACACCTCGCATTGGCACCCCTCTATCGCGTCACGAAAGGGTGGGCAGCGGCGGAGGTGGAGCAAAATCTCGATCGTGCCCTGGCCCTCTGCGACACCATCGGCGACGATGCCCAGATGGCCCAGGCCCTCTATGGGTTGCAATCACTCTATGTCGTGCAGGCCAGACTCGAAAAAGTCCAATTGATCTCGGATGAACTCCAGACATTCTATCAACGCGCCCAGGGCACCGCGCCGCCACCCTTCGCGGGCATGATGTTGGCGGGGGCACACCTGCATCTTGGGCGCATCGTCGAGGCCAATGCGCAGTTCACGCGGATCATCGCGGCGCACGATCCCACGCAGTTGCAGAGCCTGCAAGAATCACAAGGGGTAAACTATGCGGCGCTGGCGCTGGCGTGGCAATCACAGGCACTGTGGTGCCTGGGCTATCCCCAACGGGCGCTTCGCTGCGCGCTTGATGCCGTACAGATGGTGCAAGACCGAGCGCAGCCTTTCAATCAGGCATTGGTCTCGACATACCTGGCGACGCTGCAACAACTGCGTGCCACTGACACCGCCGCACGCACCTATGCAGAGGAAGCGCTCGCCCTCACCGGGATGTATCAAGCACCCTATTACCGCGTCTGGTCTGCGATTTTGGTGAGCTACGCCCTGGCACACGAGCAACCTAAGGCTGAGCGTATCGCCAACCTGCGCGAGGCGATCACCACCTACAAAGCTGAAGGCGCACGCTTGCGGCTCCCCTATTTCCTTTCGTTGCTCGCGCAGGTCTGCCTGCAAGCCGGACGCGCTGAGGACGGTTTAGCGGCCATCGATGAAGCTTTGACAGAATCGCGTTCCCACAACGAGCATGTGTGGGATGCCGAACTCCATCGGCTGCGGGGCGACCTGCTGCGCATACGCGGCGCAACGGCAGAAGATGTGCTGGCAGCGCTGCTGCGGGCACGCACCATCGCCCAAACACAACAGGCCAAGTCATTGGAACTGCGAGCGACACTGCGGTTGGTCCAACTCGGTCTAAGTCCGAATCACCCAGACACGGCCAAACAATGGCTGACCGATATCTACGCATGGTTCACCGAAGGATTTGACACGCCCGATCTCCAGGCGGCCCAACGATTGCTCTCCCAGCCAGGATCTAGTGGAAGCCGTCATGAGTGGGAGGAAATAACGCCGTCATAACGCTTTTTGACGAATGCGGGCATCCCCAGACACCACTCAACCATGTGAGCGAACGTTTCGCTCACGCTCCTCATGCTATCCTTCAGAATGAGTGGAGGAGTATGTGAAGATCATGGATACTCCTGCACAAAGGAGAAGATAAGAATATGCAGCAATCAACCAAACCCGCGCTAGCGGAAACGAGCATTTCGGATTTCGCCGCGCGTTTGCGGGGCGAGCTTTTGCGGCCTGGCCAGGATGGCTATGAGGCGGCGCGCCACATCTACAATGGCATGATTGATCGGCACCCTGCGCTGATCGCCAGATGTGTTGATGTGGCAGATGTGATGGCGGCGGTCAACTTCGCGCGCGAGCAAGCGCTGACACTGGCCGTCCGTGGTGGCGGACATAGTGGCCCGGGCATGAGCATGTGTGATGACGGCCTGGTGATCGACCTTTCCAACATGAAGGGCATTCATGTCGATCCTGCGGCACGCACGGCACGTGTCGAGGGTGGCTGCGTCTGGGGTGATGTCGACCATGCCACACATCCTTTCGGCTTAGCCGTTCCGAGCGGCTTCATCTCCACCACGGGCGTTGGCGGCCTGACCTTGGGGGGTGGCATCGGCTATCTCTCGCGCACCTTCGGCCTCACGATTGATAACCTGCTCGGAGTGGATATGGTGCTGGCCGACGGCAGCTTCGTCACCGCCAATGCCGAGCAGCATGCCGATCTCTTCTGGGCGGTGCGTGGCGGTGGCGGCAATTTTGGGGTGGTGACATCCTTCTTGTACCAACTCCACCCCATCAGCACGGTCTATGGCGGACCGATCTTCTGGCCACTCGAACAGGCCGAAGAGTTGCTGAAATTCTGGCGTGACTATATCCTCACTGCGCCTGAAGCGATCAACGGCTGGTTTGGTTTTGTCACCGTGCCAGCGGGGCCACCCTTCCCAGAACAATATCATGGCAAGAAGATGTGCGTGATCGTTTGGTGCGACACTGGCTCGCAGGCGGAAGCAGAGGAACGCTTCAAGCCCATTCGGGCCTTTGGCACACCGGCCATCGATGTCGCCGGGCCGATTCCCTGGCCGGTGCTGCAAACCCTTTTCGATGCCATTTACCCGGCGGGGTTGCAGTGGTACTGGAAGGCCGACTTCTTCACCGATCTCAGCGACAAAGCCATCGATCTGCATGTGAAATATGGGGCGCAACTGCCCACACCCCACTCGACCATGCATATTTATCCGATCAATGGCGCGGTCCATCGCGTCGGGAAAGATGCCACCGCCTTCAACTACCGCGATGCCAACTTCGCTGAAGTGATCGTGGGGGTTGACCCAGACCCAGCGAACAATGAACGCATGATCCAATGGGCTAAAGACTATTGGCTCGCCCTGCATCCCCATTCAGCAGGTGGTGGATACGTGAACATGATGATGGATGAGGGCGCCGATCAGGTGCAGGCATCGTATCGCGACAGCTATCCGCGTTTGGCGCAGATCAAAGCGACCTACGATCCAGGCAATCTCTTTCACATGAATCAGAATGTCCCCCCAACGCCATAGATGACAGATTAAGCGTGGGCCGATGGCGCAGCGGGAGGGAGACACGGTGGCTTCAGCCCCGTGCGTCCCTCCCGCAAGCGATGGGAACCCGGCGACAGGAGGTGCAGCCCCCCGCCAGGCGGCTTAAGCAGTGGTGCATGATAAAGATGCGCGCGTCCTGCGGGGCATCAAGGGGCGGTGCATCCCCTCGCCCCCGCTGCGCCAAACTCGGTGGGAAGATATGCTCCGCGCAGCAGCGACCTTGAATCAGGGGGATCTGATGGGAACACACATCACGCTGGCAGACATCCCCAAGGTGACACACACCATGCGCAAGGGTCAGCGGCAGAGACGCACCCTCGTCGCGCCAAATCGCCAGTGAAGCGAGGCACATCGATGCAGGCCATCATCTTGACGGCGTTCGGCTCGTCGGAGCACTTCCGGCTGGCCGATGTGCCAACGCCGCTGCCGCGACCCGGCGAAGTGCGCGTGCGCGTGCATGCCGCTGGATTCAATCCAGTCGACTATCAAACGCGCCAGGGGAGTGGGCTGACGCTCCCGCTGATTCTCGGCCTCGATATCGCCGGTACGATTGACGCACTCGGTGAAGGGGTGAGTGATGTGCGCGTTGGGGAGCCAGTCTATGGTTACCTGCCCCCTAGCCACCGGAGCAATGGCGGATACGCGGAATATGCTTGTGTACCACCCGCGTTTTTGGCCCCGTTACCGCCAGGGCTGAGTTTCGCGCAAGCGGCGGCACTCCCTGTGGCGTCCTTGACTGCGTATCAATGTGTCGTGGAGGATGTGAAACTCGTCGCTGGGCAACCCCTTTTCATGACGGGCGCAACTGGGGGAGTCGGAACCATGGCGCTCCAAATGGCCAAAATGCTGGGGGCCAACCCCATCATCACGACCGCTGGCAGCCCAGCGAGCGCCACCTATTTGCGCGAGGTGCTGGGAGTGGAGTCGCACCACATTTTGCAATACCCTGACCGCTCC
>JACDGC010000757.1 GCA_013815535.1 Ktedonobacterales bacterium | reverse complement strand
CCCCACCCACCCACCAGCGCCACCAAGGCCGCCCCCACGATGAGGGCAAGCGGTCCCCCAGCCCGTGCGGCCAACGCCCACCAGTGGCGACTGACCATCCCCAGCACGATCTCATCAGCGGGCAGCTTCAGCGCCAGGGCATGGCGCAGTGGCCAATCACGCGTCAGTCGTGGGTCGAGCGTGGGCATGGGGGGCAAGGTTTCGCCTTGCCCCATGCGCTCCAACACTCCGTGCAGGGTGGTGTCGTCCACGCGTGGGGAGGGACGGCGGGGCGCAGCGTGTTGCCCTTGGGCATCGGTAATGGTGGCGGCAAAGGCACGGGGCCGCGCGATTTGTGTGAAGATGAGCGGGTCACCCCCGCCGCTGGCCACCTTCACACGCCCATAACCCAGCAGCGTCTCGATCAGGTTCGGTTGCACCACCTCAACCACCTGAATGGTTTCCAAGGGGAGATCTGCCACCCTGGCGCGGATGATGCCCGAGCTAAAAATGATGCGTTGATTGGTGACGATGCCCAGCCGAAACCACCATGGCAGAGCATGGGTGACGGCCCAGTGGAACAAGCTGGCCAACGTCACCAGGGCCAGCGGCACGCTCAGCGTCGCCGCCACGGGGCCAGGCAGACCGCCGCTGGTCTGCCCCAGCACCACACCGCCCAGCAGCAGCATGCCCAACCACAGCGGCCAACCGGGCAGCAGCAGCGCCAGCAACGCCGGGCGGCGCAATGCCACCACGACCTCGTCCGCTTGTTGGCCGCGAAAGGTGGGCTGGCGTCCCAGCAACGGATGAGGGTGTGGTGGTGCCGCGCTGATCGGTGAGTGCATCCATGCCTCCGAAGTCGCCAGATGGGGATGGTGTTATTTGCTGGGGGTATCAGCAGGTTTGGGACGCGACGCGGCGATGGCGATGATCACCACCACCAAGCCAACCAACAGCAACGGGGCAATGGTGGTGCGCGATGCCGCCCCTGTGGGGAACTGAATGACCACATCCTTGAATCCCCCTTGGCTGAAGAGAAAGATGCAGACACACGCCCCATTGATCATGCCCAGCAAGAAGCCACTGAAGTAATTGCCGAAGTCGCGCTTCTCGTCTTTCTTGCCTTTGCCAAACTGGCCCATCAGGTATGAGACCCCCACTAAGCCGAGGGTGCCAATCCAGAGCATGACGGTCGTCCAGGGGTCTTGCAAAGGATGAGCAGCGACGCTATTCGAGCCGTCTTGGTTGCCAGAGACCGAGAGGAAGCCCGAAGCGATGCGGACAGGCAGTTGCTTGATGATGTCGAGGCCCCCCAAGGTGAGGAACAGAATTGTCAGGGTGATGCCGCCGAGCGTCCAGATTTCTTGCCGGGGGCCACGTGCCAAGCCGATGGCCCCAAAGCCGATGAGGAAAACGAGAAGGGTATTGAGGGCTGAAACGGTCACGGGTTGCGACCTCCTTGCAAAGCCAGGGCGATGGGGCAGATCCTTGCCACCGCTGGGCGATTGGTATACCTCTAGCATATCGGCATGTCATCGCATTTTCGATACCATGGGGAAAGATGGGGGGCTACTCCGCCTATTTCCCTTGCCAGGCACGCACTATGCTGATATCATGTGCCCAGATGATACGGAATTTTGTGTATATCTCGCTGGATGACCGAGGGAACGCTCATGATCGATACCCCCCAATCGCGCGAAGCTGCCAATGTCAGGGCGGAGGTGACGACATCTACTATGCCCGAGGATGAACGGCTGGGTGAGGCACACGAAGCGTTCGAGACGGCCCCCACCTCGCTCGAAAACGCGACCCGGCTGGTGGAGCCGATGCGGTTGAATAATCTAACCCCCGAAGAGATCACCCCGCGCCACTTGCGCCGCGCCAATCGCGAGATTCGGCGGGCGCGGCGGGGCTTGTATACGTTGCAAGGCGCCGCGCAGCGGTTGCTGCACCAGGGGCGGTCCGAGGCGCAGCGCGGCCAACGGTTGGCCCGCACCGCGCCAGGGCAACGCCGGGCCCATCAGGTGCAGACGGCGCTGCGCAAAGCCGCCGAACTCAATGGCCTGTTCGCCGCCCTCGAAGAGGAGCAAGCCCGCTATGCGCGCCGCGTCGCTGCCGCCCGTGATCTGTTGACCGCGTGGGAAGGCGATAAGGTGGGGTTGGCGCGCCGCCGGGGGAACCGCGCGGCGAATGGGCTGCGTGGCACCATCGTCAAAATGTCGCGCGTCCAGCGCATCACCCGCGAGCGGTTGGATGAAGCGCAGCGTGCTCTGGTGCATGTCGCCGTCGCGGAAGAGGCGATGCGGCGCGACGGCGACCTCATCCGCCTGGATCCGGTGAACTTCGCGCGTTTCGCGGGGCGGGGGCGGCTGGGCGTGCGCTTTGCCATCATCGCGGTGCTGGCCGCGCTTGTCGCGCTGATTTATCCCCCTTGGGGACCGCCGCACCTGTCATTGGCCTGCGCGGTGCCAACCACCGGCAAGGCTGCCTGTGATAC
>JACDGC010000756.1 GCA_013815535.1 Ktedonobacterales bacterium | reverse complement strand
GCGAAAGGGTGCGTTAGGCATAGATGGCCTCCTTCGGCGCGATCAGCGAGAGGTATGAGGTTTCCCCTCGTTGAGTACTATTTTCCTCACATTTGACGTAATATTTACAAGTGGGAAGCTGGCATGAACCCAAGCGTGCGCCATTTTTGCAGACTGGGGTGCCTCATCGGCTGCCCACTGCTGAATGACCCCGCATGATGCGCCAGTGGCAGACCTTCCCACGTCTGCCCATTCCTCGACCGGATTGTCTCACAATCGGCCCGTTTCTCGCGCAAGGGATTCTGGCATGTTTGGACGTTTCTCGCGTGTTACCATCGGTCTGGCAGTAATCGGCATGGGCTTTCTGGCGGCCTGCCACGTCCCCGGCAACGAGACCGAGAGCAGGGGGGATGCCCTCCCCCTCAAAATCTTGCATGTGCATGGTGAGAGCCAATGCCGCATTCCTGCGGAGAGGCATTTTCGTCACCCCTGAAACACAGAAGGAGGATTGGCCATGACACGACGTGAAGCGATTGTGGCAACGTTTTCCATCGTGGGGCGCGATGCGCAGACCGGCGACCTAGGCGTTGCCGTGCAATCGAAGTTCCTGGGGGTGGGGAGCGTGGTGCCCTGGGCCAAGGCAGCGGTGGGGGCCATCGCCACCCAATCTTATGCCAACACCAGTTATGGCCCGCGTGGGTTGGCGCTGCTGGCGGATGGCGCCACGCCAGAGACCACGCTCACCGAGCTGACCCGCACCGATCCTCAGGCGGCGGAACGCCAGGTGGGCATCGTGGATGCCCAGGGCCGGGCGGCGACCTTCACCGGCAGCGGTTGCTATGCTTGGGCAGGGGGCCGCACCGGGCCAGACTTCGCCGCGCAAGGCAACATTTTGGTTAATTCGGAAACGGTGGGCGACATGGCCGATACTTTTGCCCAGCACCCCGAAATGCCCCTGTGGGATCGCCTGTTGGCCGCGCTGGCCGCCGCGCAGAAAGCGGGCGGCGACCGCCGGGGGCAGCAATCCGCCGCGCTCCTGGTCGTGCGGGCAGAGGGCGGCTATGGGGGTTTCAACGACCGCTTCATCGATCTGCGGGTCGATGACCATCCCCACCCCATTGACGAATTGCGCCGCATCGTGAATCTGCACAAACTGTATCTCTTCAAGACGGACCCCGCCGACTTGCTCCCCTTGACACCCGACATCGTCCACGAGGTGCAGACCAGCCTCACCCGCGCGGGCGATTACACGGGGCCAATCTCTGACACGTTCGATGAGGCGACCCGCGCCGCAATGAATGCCTATGTCAGTCGCGAAAACCTGGAGGAACGCTGGCCGCTGGATGCCGGTCAGCCGACACAGATCGACCGCGTCGTGCTGGACTATCTGCGCACGCACTGAGCTTGACAGCAGCACGACAATTCCGTATGCTATACCATAAGCATTCTTCCGGGGGCAATCGCCCGCCAACTTCACTCAACGACGAGGTAAGCGCATGCATCTAGGGGAACTGGTGGCGAGCACCGCCGCGCGCACACCTGACAAACCAGCACTCATCTTTCGCGATCAGGTCACGACGTATGCCCAACTCGATCAGCGGGTGAACCAAGTCGCTAATGGTTTGACGGCCATGGGGGTGAAAAAAGGCGATCGCGTGGGGCTCTACCTGCACAACGTGCCGCTCTTCATCGAATCCTATTATGGCATTCAGCGCATTGGTGCCACGGTGGTGCCACTCAACCCCCTCTACAAGCCCGCCGAGATTGCTTTCATTCTGAATGACTGCGGCGCTAAAGCGGTGATCACCTTGGGGATGTTCTACCCCAATGTCGCGGCGGCGCGGCAAGAGATCCGTTCATTGCAACACGCCATCACCGATTCCACGGACCCCATGGCTGGTGCGGTGCCCGCCAAGCAGGCCTTCGATACGGCGGCGGCCACCCCCTTGAGCACGGATATCGGGCCTGATGATGTCGCGGTCATCTGCTACACCTCAGGCACCACTGGCAAGCCCAAGGGCGCCATGCTCACCCACCGCAACTTCGTCAGCAACTGCACCCAGATGAATTCCGCGCAGCGCGTCGGCCTGACGAGTGATGATGTGGTGTGGGTGGGTCTGCCACTCTTCCACATCTATGCCATGAACGTGGCGATGAATCTGGCCGTGATGGTCGGCGCGACGATGGTGCTGATGGAGCGCTTCGACCCCGCTGGCGCGATGGACCTGATCGCGCGGCACCACGTGACCGCCGTGCATGGCGCGCCACCAATGTACATCGCGTGGTCGAACCTGCCCAACGTGCGCGAAACCTATGACCTTTCCATGCTGCGCTATTGCGGTTCGGGGGCTGCCGCGCTGCCCGTGCAGGTGCTCGAAAACTTCAAGAACGCGACAGGGGTAGACATCACCGAGGGGTATGGGCTAACCGAAGCGGCCCCCGTCGTCACCACCAATGCCGCTGGCCCGGTCAGCAAACCTGGCTCCATCGGCCCCGCCGTGGCG
>JACDGC010000049.1 GCA_013815535.1 Ktedonobacterales bacterium | reverse complement strand
AGCACACGCGGCGTGTCATCCGCGATGGCGAAGGGCAGCAACGCCGCGCCCGCTGCCTGGGTGAACCGCACCGTTTGCCAGCGCAGTTCTGTGCCATCGGGGCGCTGTCGGCCACCCGCATCGGGGCCAACCACCGCCAACCCCTGCGCCGCCCAGCGCGCGGCGTCGGCAGCCAGATCATCCGCCAGCACGCAAAAATCCTCGATGCCCTCGCCTTCGGCCAGACGCGGATACCAATAGTGCGGTGATGGCTGGTCAGGTTGGATGAAGGCGATCAGTTCCAGATAGGTGCCATCGGCGAAGGCCACCAGCGCGTTGTGCGTCTGCCCGCCCGCGTGCGCCCCACCCGGCGTGACGGTGAAGCCCAGCGCGGCATAGTCGCGCATCGCTGCCGCCAGATCGCGCACGACGATCACCACATGGTCAATCTGCGTCAACATCTCGACACATCCTTCATCATTTGCCAGCCAGGGTGCATACACCCCCTACAGACCACTCAAAGTAGCCAGATTGTAGCATGACCAACCCAGTGGCTGCAAAAGGCTGGCCAGCACCTCATGGGGCCACGCCAGATGCATCGTGAGATCCGGCTGGCATGGCCCCAGATTATGCGCTGCGTTGCCACCCTACTGGCCCAAGGTCATCTTCAACCCATATTTAGGACGCAACGTCACCATGGGCTGCGGCACGACGGGGTGGCCCAGCACCATGCGCGGGTGGAAACGCTGAGCGATGGTCGCCAACAACAGCCGCGCCTCCATCTGCGCGAAGGGCATGCCGATGCACATGCGTGGCCCCCCACCAAAGGGGAAGTACGCGAAATGTGGCACCTCTTGCGGATGCAGCGGATCGAAACGCTCGGGCTTGAAATGTTCGGCATCTGGCCCCCAGATGTCGGGGCGACGCTGGATGACCCACTGCGACATCAGCACGATCTGCCCCTTCGGCAAGTGATACTCACCCATGGTGAAATCTTCCGAAGCCATCCGGCCAATCGCCCATGCGGGTGGGTAAAGCCGCATCGCTTCCTTGATGACCATATCCGTATAGACCAAATTGGCCAGGTCATCCACCGTCGGCATACGCCCCCCCAAGACGCGGTCCAGTTCGGCGCGCAACTTCGCATACGCGCCTGGATATTGCGACAGCAAATAAAAGGTCCAACTCAGCGCATTCGAGGTCGTTTCATGGCCCGCCGCGAAGAAGGTCATCGTCTCATCACGAACCTGCTTGTCCGTCATGACGGTGGCGTCTTCGTCGTGCGAGGCCAGCAACATCGACAGCACATCCCCCGTGTCTTCGCCGCTCTGCCGCCGCTCATCGATGATGCCATAGATCAAGCGATCCAGCGTGGCCTTGCCGCGCAAGAAGCGGCCATAGGGCGTCAGCGGCGAATCGATCTTGAGCAGCGTCTTCCACGACAGGCGCACATCCGCCGGAAAAAGGATGACATCATTGAAGGCGCGGGCCAACTCGTTGCTGTCGTGCTGCAAATCCACGCTCAACAGCGTCTTGGCGACGATGCGTAGCGTCAGCGCTTGCATTTCAGCGGCCAAATCCAGCGTTTGACCAAGCTGCCAGGTCGCCAACATCTCTTCGGTGTGTTGGGTCATCGTCTGCGCATAACTGTCGATGCGTTTGCGGTGAAAGGCGGGCTGCACCAGCCGCCGCTGCGACCGATGGAAGTCGCCATCGATGGAAAGCAGGCCATCCCCCAGCAACCGCTCCAGCGAATAGTTGAACTCGCGGCTGGTGAAGATGCGCGGATGCTCCGTCAGCACATAGCGCACATACATGGGGGAAAAGAGCATCACCATCTTGCCGCGTCGCAACATCGGCACCGTCGCCGCGTCGCCATAGTCACGCTGCAACTGCGTCACAAAGCCCAGCGGATCGCGACTGAAATCGAAGGTCGAGCCCACCAGTGGTTTTTTCCGTGGCCCAGCCGGAAACCGATAACCCTCAGCAAGCACAGGTGCTTCAGCGGTGACGTGCTGCATCTTTTCCCTCATTTCATGGCTGGTGTCGCACGGGGCACCACTTCATATCGCGTTCAATACTGAATTACGATTCACTTTCATCTATAGTATGGCGCACCCTGACCATTTTTGCAAGACCTCGTACATTTCCAGCGGCAAAGGGTGCGCTGCCGCGCCACAGAAGGAGTCGCGCGGCCAGGCCCCTAGCTAGCGGCTGCCTTCGGGCGACGCCGCAGCGAGCACAGGCACCTCGCGCAGAGCAACGGGGGTGCGCCGAACCCGCAGCGCCTGGCGCAACCCCGCCGCGCTCGTTGCCAAGCGCCACGCCACCCCTGGTGCGCGCCGCCACAACCATCCATCCAGGCGCTCGGCCAAAGGCGTGTGGCTGAGTGGCTCGCCAACGGCACGCCCGAACACATTGCGCGCGGCGGTGGCACTGAACGCGCCATAGGCTGCGATCCAGCCCCAGACTTCCGTCAGCGAGAGCGTGCGCGCCGTGAGGGGGAAGATGCGCGGATAGCGGATGGCAGTGCGCAGCACCAACTGCGTATAATCCCACCAGCGCACCCGATCTTGGAAGAAGTCGCGCGCGGGCGCTTCCCCCATATCATCCAGGATGCGACAAAAGACGTTCAGCGTCTCATTGACTTGGGTGGAGGCTTCTTTCTCGACGGGTTTGGCGATCAAGAATTTACTAAAGGCTCGTGCCAACGCTGGCGCCGCCTCTGCCGCGCGAATCTGCCCCAGATCAGCGGCCCCTAATCGACCATGTTGCAATGCCAGATCGAGCAAACCGGTGATGCGCCGCAGATTGCGAGCGTTCGAGCCAAACCCGCAGAAGGTCAAGGGTGATTGCAGGGCAGCGGCATCGCCCAAAGACAGCACGCGGTCAAAGGCCACCACCTTGCGCGCCCGTGCCCGCACCGCCGGATCTTTGTATCCCGCTGGAATGAACCCATACACCGGTTTGATGATGTTGACGCTCGCTGTGTCTTTATAGCTTGGCAGCAACGTGAAGAAGTCCTCGAAGAGCGGCAGCAGCAGCGAATCCGGCATCTGGGCCCGGTCTTTGCCCGTTTCGGCATAGTAAAACAGATAGACGGCGGCTTCATCGCCCTGCGTGGGAAACGCCTCCCAGATCAATTGGTGCCCATCGCGCGCGTGCTCAGTCGTGATGAGGATCTCGCCCAGCGCGGGATCGAGCGTGCCCGGCGTGCGCGCGGGATCGATGCGATACCCCCCCGCGACCGTGCCAACGGTGGGGCACACCAATGCATAGGGTGCGCCGCAATTCAACTGGCAGGCGATGGGAGAGGTCGCCCCCATCCCATCGATCAGCAATGGCGCGGTGAAGTGGCGCACCACCCCCGCTGCATCCGTCGCCGTCACCACGACCCGCTGGTCATCCACCTGCGCCTGGGTAAACGTGATGTCGTTGAGAATGACGTTTCGCCCGCCCGCCGCCCGAATCTTGCGCAGGCACAATGCCGTCAAGGCATCGGCATTCACCGCCACATCCAGCACGCCATACATCAGCAAATCGTGGGGTTGCGCGCGGATGCCGTCGTTGTGGAAATGCACCAGCCCTTCGCTGTAGCGCCGCCCCACGACCTCCGCCACTTCGTGTGGTTCCAGCAGCCCCACATCCACCAGTTCCTGCAACTCGCCCTGCGAGATGTTCCATTCGCGGTGCACCGCCCCGACGGTGAAGCGGTCAAAGACCAACACCCGCCGCCCATAGCGCGTTGCCAGCACCGCAGCATTCAGCAGGTTCAGCCCCCCACCCGCATAGATGATGTCAAAGGCCTCGGGGTGCTCACCCGTTGGCATGGCATCCGCCACCCGCGTCACGACCACAGGGGGCGCCTGCGGGGCGAATTGCTGGCGCACCCAGGCACGATCCAGGTCCACCATGCGGCGCAAATGTTGCGCGCCATCTGGCAATGCCCCCAGTGCCGCCAGCAAGCGGGGGTAACGCGGTGCCAGTTCCCGCACCAACGGATCGTCAGCAAAATGTGGTGTATCCACCTGCAACAATTCCCCCTACGCGGCAAGAGCCATGCGGTTAGGCATGGGGGTCGCCGTGCGCCTGCATCGTCGTCCAAAACGCATTGGCCAGTTGAATGTAGCCCAACGTGCTTGGGTGAAAACCATCAACCCAGATATACTCGGGATGGCTGGCGATGTCGGAATGGAACAAGTCCACGGCGATGTCATGATGCTTGGCAATCAGGCCAGCAATCGCCACATTCCAAGCAGCGGTTTGCGCCGCCACGGTCGCCAGCGGCACCTTGCCGTGGATGAAATACGGCAGCTTGGTCAGATCAGGCAGATTGGCAACGTAGACGTGCGCGGATGCCAGGCCATCCAGCTCGCCCAGCAGCGTATCGAGTTGCTGGCTATATTGTGCCAGCGTCAGCGAACCGCCCTCCATCGCCCGGAAGTCATTAGCCGCCAACCAGACCGTGATCACATTAGGTTGTGCCTTCACGGCGAAGGCAACCTCGTCGCCCAGCGCCAGTTTTACTGTCGCGCCAGCGATCCCCAAATTGACCACTTTGGCATTGTGGGGCATGCGCGTGCCCAGCAGCGGCACATACCCTTGCGTGGAGGGGCACGTCGCGCCGACCCCCACTGCATCCGAGGCACCAATGGCCACATAGGTGAAGGGTCCATTGCCAGGGGGAATCGGATCGCACGCCCCGTTAGTCCCAGCATTCCCCGTCGCATTCGTTGGCTGACTGCCGCCGCATGCTGCCAGCACCAACAGCACCAGCATGCCGATAAGCGCACCTGCACGCCGCATCTTCATGGCTTCCCTCGTTCCAGATAACTCGTCTTCAATTCCAGATCGTAACGGATGCACCGTGGCCCGTCAAGGGCTCCCATCACAAACACACCTGGCATAGCCACGCGGCATCTGCTATGCTGCAATCTGGCAAACGACATGCGCTAGCGGACGATGACTCAGCAATTGATGAAAAGGCGAGGACCAACCATGAAAACACGGCTGCGCAGCGGCAACGGACGACCCTGGCGCATGCTCGTGGCCTTTGGCCTCGCCTTGCTGCTGGCCCTGTTGACCGTCGTGCGGGCACGCTCAGCAGAGGGCGCGACCCTGCCCCCGCTCGTCTATGCCCAAAGGCCATGCGTCAGCCTCCGCGCCACCCCCAGCGCCACGGGCAAACTGATCGCCACCACCATCCCTGGCGCGGGCTTACGCGTCACCGGCCTCAGCAGCGACGGACAGTGGTATCATGCGCTTTTTCTAGGCACCCTACCCATATGGGTCCTGGCCAGCGATGTCGCCACCCGATATCAAACCGGCCTTGCAGAGGTGGAGGGCTGCCCCTTCGCCGACATCCCGCCCTATACCGCGCACCCCATCACTGGGACGGTTGGCCCCTTCCCGCTGCAAGTCACAGGCACGGTGACGCAATATGGTGAACTGCACGCCAGCGCCGCCCCCACCGCACGAGTCACCGCCGAGATCACGCCGGGGCAACGCGCCTACATCAGCCAATGGGCGGCAGACACGCATGGTGGCATCTGGTATCTCGCGCATGTCGGCGAAAACTTGGGCTGGCTGTGGGCCTACACCGTCATCCTAGACGGCCCCGACCCGGCCACCGCCACCCTCGCCAATGGGCAGCCAGTGTGGTCCGTTGCCGCTGGCAAAGGGTTTTGGACGACGAACTATTTGCCGCGCCACACCGACATACCCAGCCTCATCACAGCTATGAAGGCGCTGGGCATCACCCATATCTACCCACGCGTCGCCGAAACCAGCTTCGGCTTCTTCGACCAAAACACGCTCGATCGCTTGATTCCCGCTGCCCACGCGGCAGGCATAAAAGTCATCGCTTGGGTCTACCCCTACCTGCGCAATGTCGCGGATGATCTGCGCATGAGTCAGGCCGTCGCGAATTATCACACCCCCACTGGCGATCATGTGGATGGCATCGGTGCCGATGTGGAAGAAACGACCGATGCCCCCGCCGTCTTTGCCTATGGGCAGGTGCTGCGCCAAATGGTTGGGCCGCAGTTTCCCTTGGTCATCACGACCTATAGCCCCCATGCACGAGCCAGCTATCCCTTCCCCGAAGCTGCCGCCAGCTTCAATGTCATCGCCCCGCAAGATTACTGGCACTATACCGCCACTGGCACCTTCGACGGCCAAAGTGCCCGCGCCCTGTTGACCGTCTCGGTGCTGGGCATCCGCGCTGAACTTGGTGGCAAAGCCTTTCCCATCGAAGAAAATGGGCAAATGTATGACATGTTCACCTACGGCGAGCCGGGCGGCAGCGAACCGAGTGCCGCCGAAATCACTGGTGACCTGCAAACCGCTAAGGACCTGGGACTAGTCGGAGCCAGCTTCTTCGACTTGCGCACCGCCTCCCCTGATGAGCTTGGCGCGTTGCAGCAATTCGCTTGGTAGACAAGTGCTGAAGGCGGTTTGACACCAGTTTTGACACCAATTACTGAGGGTCCATATCTTGCCCGCCAATGAGCCTATTAGCCACATCCGCAGCATTTTGTTGCATGTTTGGAAGCACATGCCCATAGATACGCAATGTGATGGATACGTCAGAATACCCCAACATTTCTGACGCCACTTTGAGATGCACGCCGTTACTGAGCAACAGCGTTGCGGCAGTATGCCGCAGATCATGAAAGTGAATAATTGGCAAACCAGCCTTTTTCAGCAAGCGTGGAAACTCATCGCTGATAAACCATGTCGGTATTTTATGGCGACCGAACTGATTTGGAAAGATGAAATCATAGGTCTTATCCCATACATCACCAAGAGACTCGCGTTCTATCTTTTGTCGTTGCCGATGCTCTCTCAGCGCTTGCAACGCCAAAGGAGCAAGGGTAATTGTTCGGCGTGAGCTGCGAGACTTGGGCTTGGCCATTCGATAGCCAGGGCCAATATCCTGCATGTTATGCCGAACATGCAAAATACCCTTGTCAAAATCGATATCTTCCCACTGGAGCGCAAACAATTCGCCCTCGCGCATGCCAGTCGATAAGACCAAAGGATAAAGCGCCTCTAAGCTGTCCCCCTTAACCGCATCAAGCAGTTTCAGCACTTGCGCTTCTGAGAGCACCTGTTTGGGTGCAGGTTCATAGCGTGGTGGCTTTACCAGTTCCGCTTGATTCCGAGGAATCAAGCGGAGACGCACGGCATCAGTTAATGCATGCTTGAAGACGCGATGCATCGTGTTGACGGTCGTCTGTGCAAGTCCTTCTTCCAATAATCTTGAATAAAACTGCTGAATGCGTTGAGAGTTGAGCTTGCTTAGAGGTAAGGTGCCAAACTCTTTTTTGACCCTTTGCATGTGATAGGTATAGCGCAGATGTGAGCTAGGCTCTATCTCATGCTTGACCGTCTCTAACCACGAAGTCAGATATTGCTCCACAGTCTGACGTCCATCAGCAGGAAGTAACCCTTGGTCTAAATCGTTGAGTACTTCCCGCAGTTTCTTTTGTGTATCCTTTCGTGTTTTCCCATAGATACTTTTCCGCTTGCCCGATGGAAGAGTAATCCGAGCCATCCAGCGGCCATCTTCGCGCTGAGTAACGGTCCCAGTATTGTTACCCCGTCTTTTCGCCATGCAATCACCTACCCTTCCACCTGTGAAGCTCGCAATTGAGCGACGAACTTTTGCAAGTCTTCTAAAGCGATACGCCGCAAACCACCCACTTTGAGGCTTGCTATCTCACCACGTTGAATCAAACGGTAGATAAATGGGCGGCTTAGGCTCAGTATGCGAGCCGCCTCATTCACCGTAAAGAGCAATCTAATCTCTTGCTGTGCTTGTTCTGTTTGCATCCCCGGTCCCCCACCAAGAAATAGAAACCGCCCGACGCCAAGCGCCGAGCGGTTCACCGTGTCGTTATGTTGTCGCTTGCCTAACCCACTTTCTTGAAAGCCCGATGAGCAGTCGCCAACTTGAAGCGGCGTTGCCACTTGTCGCGCAGCATCTCAGGAATACCCCTCTTCTCATCAGCTACGCGGTCTAACTCATCAGCCATCCCGTTGAGCAAATCCGCAATCTCACTCATCTGGTCCTCATCACGCAGCGTCAGCACCCCCGCGCTCGTAAACACCCCCATTGCCATGTCGAGCAATTGCCCCGTCTCGCCCACGCGCTCATCCCGAATGCCCATCCCTTTGAGAATCCGCAGCGCCTTGCGCTCGTCGTCGCCGCAATCATCGAATCGCTTGTCTTGCGCCGCCCGCGCTATGTGGGCGATGCGTCGCATGTGCTCGACATACCGTGCCTGGGCAGCCCCCGCGTCGATATCCACCGTCTCTAGCGCCGTGAGCAGCCCCACGGCCATGCGATGCATGCCCCGTGCATACCCGCTGTGTCGTTGCGCCCGCACTAACGACAGCTTCTCATCGGACAGCAGCCCATCGGCTTTGATGAGTGGCCCCGCTGACTGGACGACCTCCCACGAATCGCGCAGCGGCCACCGCGCTCGGTTAGCATCATCGGTCGGCGACACCCACCGCAACCAGCGCGACGTGAGGTAGCCCCACATGGTGCTCGCCCACCGCAATGCTTGCCGCACATTACTCACCGAGGGCAAATCCTCGACGGCCAATTCCGCCTCGAGCACGTCACCGTCATCGGTGTCTTCCGGCGTGCCATAGAAGCGGAAACCCTTGACGCCATCGCGCTCTAGTTGGAACTCACAGCGCCACACATCGGGTGACTCATCAAAGTCCTCGCCGTGCAACTGGCGCAGCAATTCAAAGTACCAATCAAGCTTAGCTTGCGTCGCTTGCACGGTTTTGTTATAAATGCGTGCCTTGACCGCTGACCGCCCGAAGGTATAGCCAGTGCAGTGTCGCCCCTCACTCATGCACGCGACTTTCACCTTGCCGGGGTGGATGAAATGCAGCGCCTCGGTGTCGGCAAAATTTGGCACGTCGCCGCCCTGCCAATCGGCATGCAGGTCGAGACGGGAACACTTGGCGGTGTCGAGATTGAAGCGCCGCAGGACCTCCTCAGCGGGAAGCTCAGGGAACAACACCCGCCCAACATAGGCGAAGGTGTCATGCAGCGCACCAAGCACGCCGTCAGGATGCGTATGCAGCCCGAAGGAGCGCATCTCGATGAACATCGCTGGACGATTGGGGATGCCCCGCTCGATGAGGAAGCGATAGCCACCCCGTGCGCCTGTCGGATGCATCTGAGCGTCGAGCCACTCAGGACAATGCGCCCCCTTCTTATTGGCCTGGGCCAGTAACTTGGCATCGTCTTGCGCTTCTTTGAGCCGTTCCCACGTCGCGTCGCTGACTTCTTCATCCAGCGAGAAGTACAACATATCAATGCCCGCCAGAAGCAAGTGCGGCTCTGGCCTTAGTAGCTCCCCTATCATCCTCGTATCCCCTTTTGCGATAACTTGCGAGTGATGTGCTTGTTCACCACTTGATACAAGGAGGAAATCAGCGGTATAACCATAGCAAACTCCCGGTATCGGATGCGACCATGCCTACTAACCTAATCGCCTTGACCCGCAGACTCGTTTTTGCTTGGACATCAGCAACCGTTGTGACGCTTGCTGTTTTCGTGGTTGAATTGCTCGGCAAAGCCTCTGTAAACTCCTTACTGGTTGTGGGAATCTCCCTAAGCAGCGCTCTTATCCAACTTGGTTTCGCTCTGCTGACTTTGAGGCATCGAACCCGCGAAGCAAGAGTCAATCATCCCTTAGTAAGTGAAAGGTAATTGACAGATTGTCTGACAAGGGATTCGTATACCTCACTTCGTATTCCAGGTAAAGGTATTCCGAGATTCGATATCGCCATTTCGCCCTTTTCGTGTTCTTGATACATTCCGCTAGCGCTTCATGTATCGAATAAGGGGCGTGTTACCCAGTTCGCCCCTTCCCTCGGCGGGGGCGTCCTGCCCCCGCCTCGGTCTGTGACATGGCTCGTCTGTTCTTCGTTTCTTCTCAGCAGAATGCATTGTCCAGGAGAGAGAGAAATGCGCCGCATCTTCGTCCTGCTGACCCTGTTAAGTGTGGGAGTGGCTATCTTGACTATCGTTCTGCTAATGCCCGTGAACGAATGGTACGTCGACTCGGCTGGGGAATTTCGGGCCATTCCCTTCCTCACGGTGCTCGCTGGTTTACTCCCGGCGCTCATGACGATCCTCCTCAGCATCGGCAGTCTCATTGCCGTCGGTCGTACGGAGCCACCGCGCCCACTTTGGCCGTATGCTCTTCTGACCCTCACCCTCATTACCGGGGTCGGTTCCTTGCTGCTGCTAGTGAGTTTAGCCAATCTCACCGATACGTGTGCGTTTCATCCCTGTCTTTAGGGGTGCTCAGGCAATAACAAGGCAGCAGCCAGAGCCAGCATGGGGAGGTCGGTGGCAGTGATGTCGTCATACGCCGTGTGTGCTCCCTTGGCGGAGCGATACGTGAGATATTTTTGGTCGCGCAGGATGCGGCTTTTGAGCATGCCCACCACCTTTTCTGAGGTCCATTTCCGTTTGAGCGCGACGGCCACCAAATCGGGGAAGGTCATCTCTAACACGCTTTGTTGGATCTCGCTGGCCATGTTATGGGTCCTTTCATGACTGGCGGGGCGTTGCCCCAGCACCCCAAGGCGCTTGGTGTGGTTCCGCTGGATGCTCGCTTGGCAAGCGTTGGCCATCTCCGGCTACAGTCTCTCCCCCCTTGGCTCTCAGGAATCTGCCCCATCGTCCTCACCTGTCAAGGCACCCCAAAGGGGACCCCGCCTTGACAGCTTCCGGGCGACGTGGCTTGACGATTCCGAGCCAAGCAGGAAGAGACGCACCGACTTGGAGGTGGTAGACGCTGGATGCCAAGCAAACAGAAGTGTTACACTACGGGAGAGAAAGGGAAGGTAATGCCGCTTGTATTTGAAGCTGTCGTAACTTTCACCTTTTGTGTTGTTGTGGTCCTACATGCCCGGCGAACCAGGAGGAGAGCATTGTGGATTTTCAGTGGCGTGTTCGCTCTGATGACCCTAGTATTTCTTGGCATCTTCTTCCTCCTTCCCGAAGTTCGCACCGTTTCTTACACCTTCCATCGCGATGACATATGGAAAGTGGTCCTCTACCTAGGGTTTGTTGGAGCGGGAATATTTGATGAAATCTATGCACGACGACAACGGATGCCTTAACGGACGCGCCGCCTGAACTGAATACCAAGCTTGGCGAGCGCCTCATCACGTTTGCGATAATCATCCTCTGTCCATTGCTGGTTCGGCGGCAATTGGTCGTTGGCGGCGTCACTGATGACTAGTTTGGCCCTTGGCCACCCAGGTCGAACAAAGGGACTGACGCCGTATCGTTGCCTCCCTCTAGCGCCGTGAGTAAGGCTTCTTGCTGTTTGGCTTGTTCAGGCGTCGAGAGCACTTGGCGCGCCTTGACCACATTGCGCCCACCGACCTTAATCAGTTCCCGATAGTGCTCATTGGACTTATGCACCATCTCTGCTTGTAAGTGGTCGTCCTCTTCTGCCGCTTGCTCTGCTGCACTCTTTTTGCGCTCACCCACCACCGCCGCCAGGAAAAGAATCAGCGAGTACATGATGGCGTGGAAGTAGTATTTCCAGGGCTTGCCCAATTCGGGGATACCCGCTAGATGCAGGTCCGGCCAGATGGCCGCATTGAGCAGCGCCAGAGAGTAGATATTGTAGAGCGAGATGACCGCCAGGGTGAGGATGTGCCCCGGTATCTCATATTTGGGCAATTGTGCCCGCACTTCCTTGGGACGGCCCAACAACTCTTTCAACTGGCGTACAATGTGCAGCTTGAAGAGCGAGAACGCCAGCATCGACAGCACAGCAGAGAACACCAGATAGCGTGCCCGCCAGTCCCGTATTGAGCACCAGCGCAAAGATAATCACCCCCAGCCGGGTGAAACGCGCGAAGAATCCCCGAACGCGTTCCCCCAGCCCGAAGAAGGGATTGCAGCCGCGACGGCCAGCAGCATTCGGCATGTCTTACTTCCCCCTGTGGGTG
>JACDGC010000755.1 GCA_013815535.1 Ktedonobacterales bacterium | reverse complement strand
GTGTTAATGGGGTGGCCGCCTTTGCCGAGCGGTTGGCGGCCACCGAGCGCGATTGGCGCGTGGTGCGCTCGCGGGTGGCTGCCATTGGCCCCGCGACGGCGGCGGCCCTGCGGGAGCGTGGCCTGCGCCCCGACTTCATCCCCACGGAGTTCGTGGCTGAGGCGGTCGCGGCCCAGATTGGTAATGTGGCGGGCCAGTGCATCTTGCTGCCTCGTGCCGATATTGCCCGCCCCGCGCTGGCAATGCTGCTGCGCGATGCGGGCGCGACGGTGGATGAGGTGGCAGCCTATCGCACCATCACCCCACCATTGGAGCCAGAGGCCGTGACGCAGGCGTTGCGTGATCCTTGGCCCGATGCCATCACCTTCACCAGTTCCTCGACGGTACGCGGCTTCGTGGCGGCACTGGGTGGGCGTGACCCAGTGGAGGCACTGGCTGGCATCGTCATCGCGTGCATCGGCCCCATCACCGCCGACACTGCGCAGAGCTATGGCCTGGAACCCGATGTGGTTGCCACTGAATACACGATGGAGGGGCTGACCGCCGCGCTCAGCGCTGCCCTGGCCACCCCCCATAAGAAGTGATGCGCCGTGTTTACGGCTCCATCATGGGGATGTTGACGCCGCGTTCGCGAGCCGCCGCGATGGCCTCGGGATAGCCCGCGTCGACGTGGCGCATGACGCCCGTGCCGGGGTCGTTCGTCAGCACACGGCGGAGGCGGTCAGCGGCATCGTCCGTGCCATCCGCGACGACCACCATGCCTGCGTGCAGCGAATAGCCAATCCCCACGCCGCCGCCGTGGTGCAGCGACACCCACGATGCGCCCGAGGCGGTGTTGAGCAGCGCATTGAGGATCGGCCAGTCGGCGATGGCATCCGAGCCGTCGCGCATCGCCTCGGTTTCGCGGTAGGGCGAGGCGACGGAGCCACTATCCAGGTGGTCACGCCCGATGACGATGGGCGCGCTGACCTCGCCGCGCCGCACCAGTTCATTGAAGGCCAGCCCGGCCTTGTCGCGTTCGCCGTAGCCCAGCCAGCAGATGCGCGCGGGCAACCCTTGGAAGTGAATCTTCTCTTGCGCCATGGTCATCCAGCGGCGCAGCGCGGCGTTTTCGGGGAAGAGTTCAAGGATTGCCTGGTCGGTGCGGCGGATATCCGCCGGATCGCCTGAGAGCGCCACCCAGCGGAATGGTCCCTTGCCCTCGCAAAAGAGCGGACGAATGAAGGCTGGCACGAAGCCGGGGAAGTCCAGCGCGTCGGTGACGCCCACGCGTAACGCCTGCCCGCGCAGGTTGTTGCCATAGTCAAAGGTGACGCTGCCGCCGCGCTGCATCGCCAGCATCGCGCGCACGTGGTCAGCCATTGAGGCCAGCGACCGCCGCTCATACTCTGCTGGATCGCGCGCGCGCAACGCGTCGGCCTCCGCCATGGTCAATCCAGCGGGGTAATAACCGCGCAGGGCATCGTGGGCGGAGGTCTGGTCGGTGACGAGGTCGGCATACCAGCCGCGCCGCACCAGTTCAGGGTAGACCTCCGCCGCGTTGCCGATCAGCGCGACCGATTTCGCCACGCCAGCGTGCTTATAGCCTTCAACCAGCCGCAGGGCATCGTCGAGGTCCGTCACCAGTTCATCCAGATAGCCGGTGGCGATGCGGCGCTGCGCGTGGGCCGGATCGATCTCGATGGCGAGGCACACCCCCTCATTCATGGTGATCGCCAGCGGCTGCGCGCCGCCCATGCCCCCCAAGCCAGCGGTCAGGGCGATGCGCCCGCGCAACGTGCCGCCGAAGTGCTGGCGCGCGGCCTCCGCGAACGTCTCATACGTCCCCTGCACGATGCCTTGCGAGCCGATGTAAATCCACGAGCCAGCGGTCATCTGGCCATACATCGTCAGCCCCAGCGCTTCAAGCCGCCGAAACTCATCCCAGTTCGCCCAATGGGGCACCAGATTCGAGTTGGCGATGAGCACGCGCGGGGCCATGGCATGCGTGCGAAAGATGCCCACTGGCTTGCCGGATTGCACCAAGAGCGTCTCGTCGTTTTCCAGGTCGCGCAGACTGCGCACGATGGCATCGAAGCTGGGCCAGTCACGGGCGGCCTTGCCCGAGCCACCATAGACCACCAGATCTTGCGGTCGTTCGGCCACCTCGGGGTCGAGATTATTCATCAACATGCGCAGGGCGGCCTCTTGTTGCCAACCCTTGCAAGAGAGCGTCGTGCCACGGGGCGCGCGAACCTCGCGCGGGCCACTTTGTGCCGTGGGGGGGGAATCGAGTTGCGTCATGGGGGGATAGGCCTCCTCATCGAGACTGCTGCTTTCAGCTGCCCACAGCGTAGCACGCCCACCCATACGGGGCAAGTCGTGCTGTCAGGCATCAAAAATGCGGCACGCTCCCCTAAACCAGCCAATTGAGGAGGCGAAATATGGACCCCAACACGCCGCAACGCGACGCGCTCAGCGAAGATCCGGCAGGCCCCACTGCCCAGGATGACCC
>JACDGC010000754.1 GCA_013815535.1 Ktedonobacterales bacterium | reverse complement strand
CACTCCCCCGGTGGTGGTCGCTTGGGTACGACTGAGCGTATCCAGATAGGCGCTGTTCGCGCGCTGGGAATTCATAGCATCAAGTGACATAGCTCTGGAATCTCCCATCTTCCGTGGTTGGGATTGGCCCCTCTTTCATTCCTGAACGTGGCCTTCGTCTATCCTATTCGGCAGAAGTAGAGACCACCTGAAGGGGTAATTTCGGGATCTTTTGCCCTTCAGAACCCCAATGATGCAAATTTGATGCACAAGAATGTCAGGTTCACGCGAGAATCTACCCGCGATATGATAGAATAGCTGCACATCTCATGATTGGGGCCATTGATGGAGTATTCCGCAGCGCTCGCCTATCTCTACCATTTCTCGGACTTCGAGCGGACAGGGGCTTTTGCACGCGACCCCGAGGGCAATTTGCGCCGCATGCGTACCCTGTTGGCGTTGCTGGGCGATCCGCATCTGGCGTACCCCACGACCCATATCGCGGGCACCAAAGGGAAAGGCTCGACTGCGGTGCTGGTCGCGGCGGCCATCAGCGCCAGCGGCATCCCCACCGGGCTCTATACCCAGCCAGATCTGCACACGTTCCGCGAGCGCATCCAAATCGATGGCACGCCCATCAGCGAGGCAGAGGTGGCCGCGTTGGTGTCCGAGATTCAGGCAGCGGTTGGGCAACTGGCCCCCGCAGATGCCGCCCACCTGATCACCTTCGAGATTGGGACGGTGTTGGCTTTTTTGGCATTCGCACGGCGCGGCGTCGCTCAGGCCGTCATTGAGGTGGGCTTGGGCGGGCGGCTCGACCCCACCAACGTCATCGCGCCGCAGGTCGGCGTCATCACCAGCATCAGCCTGGATCACACCGCCATCTTGGGCGACACCATCGCCGCCATCGCGGGTGAGAAGGCTGGCATCATCAAGCCAGGAATGACGGTGGTGACGAGCGCGCAAGATCCAGCTGCCGTCGCCGTCATCACTGCCACCTGTGGCGAGCGCGGGGCGACCCTCGTGCGGGTTGGCCCGTTTGGTTCTGGGTGCGCCTATGAGTATGATGCCGTGACCGTTGGTGCGCCGCTGTTTCCTGCTGAATTCACTGCCGCCGAGCCACCGCTGCCCGCGCCCTTCGCGGTGACAACCCCTGCGGGCACCCGCGAATTGCAAACCAGTTTCCTGGGCCAGCATCAGCGCCAAAACGCCACTGCCGCCCTGGCCACGCTGGAGGCGTTGCGGGTGCGTGGCGTTGCCGTCACCGATGCGGGCATTCGTGCGGGCTTCCTGGCGGCGCGCTGGCCCGCACGGATGGATCTGGTCGGCGCGCGGCCCTGGCTGGTGGTGGATGGCGCGCATAATGCTGATTCACTGGATGCTTTGCTGCGTGCCCTGGCCACCACCTTCGCCTATGAGCGCTTAATCCTGGTTTTTGGCACGATGACCGATAAAGACATCGATGGGATGGTCCAGGTCGTGTGCCAGCACCAGGCGCGGTTGGGGGCCGTCATCACCACCCAGGGGCAGTCGCCACGTGCCACCCCAGCGCGTGACCTCTTGACCGATTTCGTCCTCGCTAGCCCCCCCGTGCTGGCGGCATTTGACTATGTCGGGGACGCGTTGACCTATGCCCGCCAACTCGCCGCGCCGGAGGATCTGATCTGCCTCACCGGCTCGTTGGCGTTGGCAGGCGAGGCCCTTCGCTGGATTCGTGCGGCGGTGCATGACCCGTTGGCGCAACGTATCGTCATCGCGGGCAATGACCATCCGTGATCGCTGCCGCGTGAGCTACGCCTCGCGGGCAGCGATGTCAGCATAGGGGGCGAAGATGTCGTGCAGTTGCGGCGGCAGAAAGCCTTCCAGATAGGTGCCACTGGCCAAATGCGCTTCTTCGCGGACGCGCCCGCGTCGATGGAAGAGCTCCACCAGATCCCCGCGCTCGAAGGGGATCTTGACGCGCACCCGCTCCATCGTTGCCGCCACGACGCGGCCCAACACATCCATCAGTTCGTTGAAACCTTCGTGGCGCAGTGCCGAAATGGGCACGGCGTTGGGGAAGAGGGTGCGGTCGGCCTCGGCGGGGTCGTCGAGCAGATCAACCTTATTGAGCGCCGTCAGGCGCGGCTTATCACCCGCCCCCAGTTCGCCCAAGACTTGCTGCACCGTCTCGCTCTGTTCCACGGCGTTTTCGTGGTTGATATCCACCACTTCCAGCAGGATGTCGGCCTCGCGCACCTCTTCGAGGGTCGCGCGAAACGCCGCCACCAGCGTCGTCGGCAGTTTTTGGATGAAGCCGACCGTGTCGGTCAGCAGCACCTCTTGCTTGCTGGGTAAGATCAGGTGGCGCGTGGTGGGGTCCAGGGTGGCGAAAAGCTTATCTTCCACCAGCACCGCTGAGGCGGTGAGGGCGTTGAAGAGCGTGGATTTGCCCGCGTTGGTGTAACCAACCACCGCGATGACGGGCAGTGCCTGGGCCATGCGCAGCGAGCGCTGGCGTGCGCGATGCTCGCGCACCTCTTC
>JACDGC010000753.1 GCA_013815535.1 Ktedonobacterales bacterium | reverse complement strand
GGCCGAGGCTGGCCATGGGTGCCCCATTTCCATGACCTATGCCGCCATTCCCGCGCTCCGTGCCCAGCCAGCCATCGCGGCGGAATGGGAGCCACGCCTGACCACGCTCGATTATGACTTTGGCTTGCGCCCAGCGGGTGAGAAGCGTGGTGCCATCTGCGGCATGGCCATGACCGAGAAGCAGGGCGGCTCGGATTTGCGGGCGAATACGACGCGCGCGACGCCGCTCGGCGACGGCGGCTATCGCCTGACGGGGCACAAATGGTTTTGCTCCGCGCCGATGAGCGATGTTTTCTTGACGCTGGCGCAGACGCCCACTGGCCTTACCTGCTTTTTGTTGCCACGGGTACTGCCCGATGGCACGCGCAACGCCATCTTTTTGCAGCGGTTGAAAGATAAACTCGGCAATCGCTCGAATGCTAGTGCGGAAATCGAACTGGCCGACGCCTGGGCGCAGCCTGTGGGGCTGTTGGGGCGAGGTATTGCGACGATCATCGAAATGGTCAACTACACGCGGCTCGACTGCATCAATGGTTCAGCGGCGATCATGCGGGGTGCGCTGACGCAGGCGCTGCATCATGCACGCCATCGCCAGACATTTGGCAAAGCTTTGATCGATCAGCCTTTGATGCGTAATGTGTTGGCGGATCTGGCGCTGGAGTCCGAGGCTGCGACGACGCTGTTGCTGCGGTTGGCCGCCGCGTGCGACCGCGCTTCGAGCGATCCGCATGAGGCGCACCTGAAGCGCCTGGGCACCGCCCTGGGCAAATATTGGGTGTGCAAGCGCACCCCCGTGGTCGCCGCCGAGGCGCTGGAATGCCTGGGTGGCAATGGCTATGTCGAAGAGAGTGGCATGCCGCGCCTCTATCGTGAAGCCCCCGTGAATTCCATCTGGGAAGGCTCGGGCAACGTCAACTGCCTGGACGTGCTCCGCGCGCTGGAGCGCGACCCCGCCGCGCTTGAAGCGTATTTCACTGAGGTCGCGTTGGCGGGCGCGAACCCCCATCTGGCTGCCGCCGTGCGCGAGATCAAGCGGCTGGTCGCGGACCCCGAGTGGCGCGAGATGCGCGCCCGTTACATCGTGGAGCGCATGGCTCTGATCCTGCAATCCGCCTTGCTGCTGCGCTTTGCGCCACCAGAGGTCGCCGAGCCTTTTTGCGAAACGCGCCTGGGTGGCGAGGGCGGCTTTGCCTTTGGCACGCTCCCGCCCACAGCCAAAATGGAGGCCATCCTCCATCGTGCGTGGAACTAAAAGGATAGGATACGTGGAGGTTGCTTGTCGCGCTCCTCCAGGCGTCGTCACACGCGGATGGCTGTCGCGTTCGGCACATCAATGCCCGCTGGCTCGCTCGGGGGTGCCGCCATGCGATGCAAGCTGAGTGAGCCCGCCAGCACCCCCACCCAGGCGATCCACAGGAACAAGCCCATGCGCAAGATGACGATGAGGCCACCCAATAGCGGCAGAGACTGGCCCGGCAGCGCGAAAAGACGATTGGGATAGATCAGATCTTGCAGATGGGGCAGGCAAAAGAGCGCCGAAGCTGCCCAAATGGCCCAGCGTAAGCCCCCCACTGCGGCGCGGTGCCGCCACGCCAGATAGCTGAGCGCCGCCAGGGTTGGCACGATCAGGCAGAAATGGATGTCTTCGGCGAGGGGGCTGATGAGCACAATGACGGGCAGCGCCAACAGGCACTCTGTCAGTGCACGTGCCCGGCTGCTGGCCGGGGCACGCGGCACCGCCCACAGCCACACGCCGACTGCCAGCGCGGCACTGGCAAGCCGCAGCGGCAGCACCAGCCACGGCAGTGCCAGCACGGGCGCGATGAAGCCATTGGGGCTGAAGAGGCGCAGCAACATCCCCAGTGGTGCCTGGTTGACGAAATCCGCGCTGCCCCCCAACGCGTTCGAGCGCGTGATGAATGTCAACCAATCCACCAGCGACTGCCAGCCAGTCAGGCAAAAGGGGAGGAAGACCAGCACGCCCGTGGCGGCGCAGGCGGTCAGGGTGGCGCGCCAATCGCGCTTCCACAGCCAGAGCAGCAGCAGCGGCACCAGGGTGATCTTGATGGCAACCGCCAGTGCCAGCACCACCGCGCCCCAGCGGTTGCCGCGTGCCCACGCGCCAAAGGCCCCCGTCGCCAGCGCTGCCAGCACCACATCCGCTTGACCCAGATGCAGATCATACGTGACGATAGCGGGCAGCAAACACAGGTTGGCCCAGGCCACCGCGCCCAGCCAGTCGCGCTGGCCCCGCAGCCCCAGGTTGAGTTCCCAGCCCATCCACAGCAGCAAGGCAGCGTTGAGCAGTGACCACAGCACGGCGATGGCGGCGTCACTCACCCCCATGCGCAGCGGCACGGCCAGCACGCTCGCCAACAGCGGGGGATAAATATAACCGGTGGAAGGGAGGGTTGACGTGCCATTGCGGGGGTCGATGCTTTGCAGCAACAACCGGTGGTAGGGATTGTGCCCTGTGGCGATGCTGCGTGCGCCATCCAGATA
>JACDGC010000752.1 GCA_013815535.1 Ktedonobacterales bacterium | reverse complement strand
TTGTGGTTCAATGCCGCAAGTGAACGCACCGCGCGCCGAGATGCTGAGAAAGAAATCACGGCACAACAAAAGCACGCGGCCAAAAGAGGCTTGGAACTGCCAACACGCGACCCCGATGCGGAGGATGAATCGGACGGTAAGATCGCGGGCTATACGGCAGTTGCCGAAGCAGCGCAACGGCTCATAGACGCCCTCAGCACGAACTACGATGCTTTCCTCGAAGCGGTCCCCGCACAAGTGGACTGGTTAGAACAGGGCATCACCAACAAAAGCGACACCTACCATATGATGCGTGATGGCATCATCGCAGAGGGGGCAAACGAGATCGCCCGCAAGTGGATGGGAGAGGAATAGACGATGCAAGCAACAGAAAAGAAGATCATTTACGTCACGATTGACAAAGTGGATGATAATCCATTTCAGCCCCGGCGCTCATATGACGACAAGTACATCGGCGAACTGGCGGACTCGATCAAGATTGAGGCGAAGGGGGAGGACGCGGGCTATGGGGTGCTGCAAGCGCCACCAACCCGTAAGATGCCGAATGGGCGCTATCAGATCGCCGCTGGGCATTGTCGCAAGCGCGGAGTGCTGCGGGCTGGGGGCACCAAGTTTCCCCTCGATGTGCAGGAATTGACCGATGAAGATATGCAGCGTATCGCCATTATTGAGAATGCCCAGCGCCAAGACATGACGCATAGCGACACGGCAGCGGCATACCTCGACTACGCCACACGGCAGGGCTACAGCCGGAATGGCGACACCGCCACGAATGACACCGCGATTGCCGCCACGGCGAAAGCGCTGGGCAAGTCCCCCAAGGTGATCAAGGAATATCTCGCCTTTGGTACGCTCATTCCCATTCTCCAGTCGGTTTTCGATAAGGGGAAGCTCAGCTTTTCGATTGCCGCCGATCTGGCGTCGCTGGCCTATGCTGACCGCATGAAGGTGGTCCGCATGATCACAGTGCAGGGCAAAAAGGCGCATGAAGCCGAGGCGATGATCGCGGCGCTTATTAAAGAACGCGAACGCCAAGCGCAAGAAACGGCACTGGGCATGGGTGGTGAACAATTCGCCCTCTTTGATGCCCCTGTGGTTCCGCCAGCCGCCCGCCAAGCCCAGGCCAAGTACGCAGCCGATATGCAGACAGTGACGGCGACCCTTGCCCGCTATGGCGATGCTGAGGGGCGCGAACTGGGCGCGGCGATCCCTGCCCTCAGCCTTGACGTGGAACGGGAGCGCATCAGGATCATGATCGCCACGTTGCGCCGGATGGATGCAGTCTTCGTCACCGCCCAAGGTCAGAAGGATGCCGCCGCGCTCGTTGCGCGGTAGACATTTTGTCTGCATATTGACAACGAATATTAAATATGATATATTGAGAGTGTCGAAAGACACTCACCACAAGAGACGAAAGCGAGACAACCGATGAACGCGACCGAGACAACCACGTACACCGCGACGCTCCGCATTGATTCCCTCACGCGGCGCAAGTGGCTAGAGTTCAACGAGCGACCCGATCAGGCGATGATTGATGCCTTGAAAGCGCACAAGTGGCGCTGGTCCGGCTATCGCAAAGAATGGCATAACAACATGCGCGGCGCGGTGGTCCCCGCTGGGGTCATCGTCACGGATGGCGGCACCTGTGAGTATGCCGCCGAACGACCGGATCGCCTTGCGGCTGCGACTGAGCGCCACGCGGGGGAGGCGAATCAGTTGTGGGAGCGCAGCGACAAAATGGCCGAAGCGATCCCCCTTGGTCAGCCGATCCTTGTGGGGCATTACTCCGAACACCGGGATCGTAATTATCGCAAGCGCATCCAAAACATGACGATCAAAAGTATCGAAGAATCCCGCACCGCGCAAGATTTAGCCGATAAGGCGCGCAGCAGTGCGTATGCACAAAAGAAGCGCATGGACCCCGGCGTTATCGCGCGGCGCATTCAGAAATTACAAGCCGATGTGGTTTCGACAACGAATCACCTCACCCATGTCATCCAGTTTGAGGGCTGGTATCTGGTCAAGGGCACCGAGGAGCAAAAAGCCGCATCTCTCAAAAAGATCAACGACACGAAAGCATGGAGCGCGGCAAAGATTGCCGAACTGGAAGCCGATATCGCCCGCGAACAAGCCACGCTGGCGAGTGTCGGCGGGTTGCCCTTCGATTCCTTGGATCTGCATGTGGGGGACTTCTTCGCGGCATGGCCGGGGCTGTGTGAAATTACGCGCATCAACAAAAAGACGGTTTCGGTGCATGCTCATAATCGCTACAACGAGCGGCGCACCCTAGATATCACCAAGATTAAGCCAGGGCACATCATCGCGCGGGCCAGCGAAGGGCTAACCATGGAGGAAATCCATACCCGCTATGGTGCCTACACCATGAACACCACGTATCGCCATCGAACTACTGAAACACTAACCCCCGAAGAAGCCGAACAGGCGCGACGGGAAACCCAAGTGAAGCTCCAACAAGAGATCGCCACGCGCGAGGAACAGGTGATGCGCGAGAAGGG
>JACDGC010000751.1 GCA_013815535.1 Ktedonobacterales bacterium | reverse complement strand
CACCCACATTGGTGCCTTTCGCACGGGCATTCCTGATCTCGCGGGGTTTCCCTTTGACGTGTGGGGGCAAATCGCGGCGCGCCATTGGCGCGCACCCGACCTGAACTGGTTGGGGTATGGCGATCCGGCGGGCTATCTGCCGTTGCGAGCGGCCATCGCGGGCTACCTGGGTGAGGCCCGCGCGGTCCGCTGCACCCCTGAGCAGATCATCATCACGAATGGGTCGCAGGGGGGCATCGATCTCGCGGCCCGTGTGCTGTTGGACCCCGGCGACGCCGTGTGGATGGAAGATCCCGGCTATGCTGGTGCGCGGGGGGCCTTGGTTGGGGCTGGGATGCGTCTCATCCCCGTCCCGGTTGGCCCAGAGGGGTTAGAGGTTGCCACGGGCGAGGCCCTGTGCCCCACTGCGCGGCTGGCCTACGTCTCACCATCGCACCAATATCCGTTGGGCGTCACCATGAGCCTGCGGCGGCGGCTGGATCTGCTGGCGTGGGCCAAGCAGGCGGGCGCGTGGGTGCTGGAAGATGATTATGACAGTGAATATCGTTATACGGGGCGTCCACTGGCGGCCTTGCAGGGGCTCGACAGTTCTGGGCGCGTCATCTACATCGGCACCTTTAGCAAAGTGTTGTTTCCCGCGTTGCGCCTGGGTTATGTGGTGGTGCCCCCTGACCTCGTGCAGCCGTTTGGCGCGGCGCGTGCCCTGATTGACCGTCACTCGCCCACGGTGGATCAGGCGATCCTGGCGGATTTCATCGCGGAGGGTCATTTCGCGCGGCACATCCGTCGCATGCGCGAGCGCTACGCGGAGCGCCAGGGCGTGCTGGCTGCGGAACTGCGCCGCATTTTGCCCAATCATCTCGCCGTGACCTCTGCCGCCGCAGGGATGTTCCTGGTTGCCACGCTCCCCGCTGGCAGCAATGACCGCACCCTCACTCAGCGATTGGCCGCGCGGGGCATCACCGCAGGCGCGCTGTCGATCTATTACCACGGCCCCGCTCCGCGCCATGCGCTGCTGCTTGGCTATGCGGCGTTCACGCCTCAGCAAATTCGCACGGGGGTTGCGACGCTGGCGACCGTGCTGCGCTCAGCACCACAATTTCAACCAGCAGACCGTTGAGAGCATCTGCGCTGGTGGGCTGCCGACCGCCCCCGGCGCGTTCATCGTGTGCATCTCATCAGAGCGTCTGCGCGGCCCCGTTTCCTCATAGGCATGACGGGTTTTGTGCCCACCACCACAGACGCCGGGATAGCTTCATTCAGGCGTTCGCGGGGTCGATTACGCGTTGGCCCAGGACTCGGCCACCATCAGCATCTGTTCGCCTTCCTGCTGCTGGCCCACCTGGAGGAGTAGCAAGCCTGTGCAGATGCTCTGGAGGTAGCCCCACTCCCAGATCGCCTGCTGGTCTGTCGCCGTCAAGTGGCTTAGATAGGCACACCGTTCACGACCAAGGCGCACGGGAGCGACCAGTAATTCGTCAATCCATTCGCGCATCAAGATGCCCAGGTCATAGGCCGGTTCGGCGGCTAGCCCATCGGGGTCCACGAACTTAAACCTCCCCGTGGGTTGCGCGAGATCTTGCAGGGTATTGTTGTTGTGGGCGTCGCCATGCACCAACACGACCCTGGCTGGGTCGAAGGCGTTGGCACGGGCATCGGCGCAGCGCAATGCGTGGTCGAGCGCCCGTCGCGAACACGGCTGAGCGAGCTGTTCCCACAGATCCGCGATGAATCGTGCGAACCACTGCGCCGTGCTGGCACCCGTTGGCAGGGCGGCATCGGGGGGGAGGGCGATCCACGCCTGCCGTAAGGTCGCGCAGATGAGGGCGATCTGGTCCTTCGTCGAATAGCCCAGTTCGCGCAGGGGAAGGCCGAGCCGCTCCAACAGGAAGGCACGCCGAGCGAGATCAGACCGCAGCAGGCGAGCGTAGCCCTGTCCGTCGGCGATGGTGAGTGCCGTGATCTCATGCCCCAGCCCCAGATTGTCCGCATGTGCGGGAATGGCCACTTTCAGGATGGCCCTGGTGCCCGTGGCAGTGAGCACCTCAGCTACGAAAGCTTCCGTGCCCCCCATCAGGCTTGCTCCGACGCGTATTTGCCAATCTTGCTCCAAACTGGCAATGAGCTCACCCAGGTCGGCCAGCCAGCGTCTTCCTTCGGTGCCCAATATGGCAATTTTCTGAAGGACGGTTCCTGGCAGCGTAAGCGCCCGATTGCTCATCCTGCCCCCTCGTCGTCATATGTGTCTCGCAGGAGTATATCCCATTTTCTCTGGCTGACCAGCACCGTGGCAGAGAGCCATGGGAACGTCATGACAACCACGGTCGGCGGGGGCGGGCGAGCCAGCCGTTTCATGGAGAGGTGCCATGTCTCTTCACTGCGAGTCGCCAGCATTGCGGGGTTGCTGGCCACAGGGTGTCTTTTGAGGATGTATCGGCGTCTTATGCAACACTGGCTCATGGAGCCTCGCACGCTCTCCTCTGGGTAAAATTCCGGCTCATGTTGGGGGATAGAGGGC
>JACDGC010000750.1 GCA_013815535.1 Ktedonobacterales bacterium | reverse complement strand
GCCATCGACTATGCCGCGCGTGTCGCCGCCGAGTTGGGTGCCGACGTGGTGAAGGTGAACGTTCCCAAGTTCAACGCCGAAAAAGATAAATCTGCCCCCGCGCCGTACTCCACCCAGACCTTCACGGCTGATGATGCGCTGGCTCAGGTGGTGCAGTCCGCTGGCAAGACGCTGGTGATCTTTTCAGGTGGCGAAAAGCAGGACGAAAGCGGCGTGGTCGACAAAGCGCGAGCGGGCATGCGGGCGGGCGGCACGGGCGTCATCTTTGGCCGCAACATGTGGCAGCGGCCCATGGATGAAGCACTGAAGCTGGCCGGTGAAGTGCACGCGATGCTGAAAGAATATGGGGCCTAAGCCCCCAGCAATGCCATGCTGAAGACGGCGTCTGGTGGTGGCCCTGTTGGTCCCCGCCGGATGCCGTCTTCTCGGTGTGCCTGAGTATCTCTGCCGCAGAGTGAGAGGTATTGCCCGCTGAGCATGCGCCGCTACTTAGGTTTTGGGGAAGAGCGCTACCCAGCCGATAGCGGCGATCAGCACCACCTGTGCTAGCCCACGTGCCCAGATGGGGTTCATCAGGGGGACGTTGTGCTGTGCCGCCACGACATTCGCGGGGAAGACGGCGACCAGGAAAAGGATCAGGCAGATGCCCGCTGGGCGCAGCAGCGCGGGGACAAGCAAGCCCACCCCGCCCGCGACCTCCATCACGCCAGTAATCTGCACCACAAGGTTTGCGGATAAGGGCACCCATCCTGGCATGATCGCGGCATATTGCCGGGTCGCGGTGAAGTGCAGCACCCCCGCGACGACGAATATCAGCGCCAAGACGACCCGTATGGCGAGTTGTGTGATTGCCACCCCAGTCATCGGCTTCCCTCCCACGGTGTTGTTCACCAATAGCGTTCTTCTTTCCAGGGGTCAGCGTGGTTGTGGTAGCCCCGGACTTCCCAGAAGCCAGGATGATCCTGGTCGAGGAACTCGATGCCATTCAGCCATTTTGCGCTCTTATAGGCGTAGAGCTTGGGGACGATGAGGCGCACGGGGCCACCATGCTCGCGTTCCAGTGGTTGGTCATCGTGGTTGAAGGCGATGACCACATCATCGTCGTTGAAATCGCTATAGGGCATGTTGGTGGTGTAGCCCGTCCACGAATGTGCCACCACGAATTGCGCGCCGGGCAGCGGTTTGGCGCGGGCGATGATCTCGCGCACATGCACGCCTTCCCAGTGGTTGTCGTAACGGCTCCAAGTGGTGACGCAGTGGAAATCAGCGATCTCATCGGTGCGTGGCAAACCTTGCAATTCGTCCCACGTCAGCTCGAAGGGTTGCTCCACCGCGCCCCACACGCGGAAGCGATACTTCTCGGCGTCGAAGGTGGGCGTGGCCTCATAGGTCAGCACCGGGAATTTCTTGGTCAGATATTGCCCTGGCGGCAGGCGTAAGTTGCCATCGGGCCGCACCTCGGCGGGTTCCTGCGTTTTGGGCTTGAAGAGGCGCGAGAGATCCATGGTGAGTGCCCTTCCTGTGGGGGTGGCGCAGTGCGCTCCCTGATCGATCTATACGGACAATAGCGTTTGAGATGATTATAGCGCAAGGTGATGCTATACTACCGCCAGCAATGCGCAAGAGATCGGTGAGCGCCAACAGTTGCGCGTTGGGGTTCCAGCGAACCTTGCCTAGCGCACGCGCGCAGAACCGCAAACGCACTAAATAGATGGGTGGGTGAATCGCATGAATCGCAAGGCTGGCATGGAGCGGCTGGTGGCAGCGCGCCGTTTGGCAATCTCGCCCCTGGTGCAGCGCACGGATTGGCCACTGTTGGTGGCTGGCGTCGGTTTCACCTTGCTCGTCGCGGCATTGGGGTTTGCGTTGGCGCAGTTGCCAGGGCTGCGCCTGGCGGGTCCACTGGCATGCTCCATTGTGCTGGCCGTTGGCTATCGTCAGGTGGCTGGCTATCCTGAGCAGTTGCGCGGGGGCATCCAGTTTTCCGCGAAGCGGCTGTTGCGGGCAGCGATCATCCTGTATGGTCTCAAGCTCAATATCGCCGTTGTGTTGCATCAAGGGTTGGGCTTATTGCTGCGTGATGCGTTCACGATCATCTTTGCCTTAGGGGTGACGATGCTGCTGGCGCGCTGGCTCAAAGCGGACCGCTCAATGGCGTTGCTGCTTGGCATCGGCACGGGCATCTGTGGCGCTGCGGCCATTGCCGCCATCTCGCCAATCGTGGGGGCCGAGGAGGAGGATACGGCGATCAGTGTGGGCATCATTGCCCTGCTGGGGACGCTCTTCGCCTTGGCGTATACGGCTTTGCGCGTGGTGCTGCCTTTGACGTCGGAACACTATGGCGTGTGGGTTGGCGTGAGTTTGCATGAGATCGCCCAGGTGGCGCTCGCCGCCGCGCCAGCCGGACAAAATGCTCTCGCCATCGCGCTGTTGGCGAAGCTGGGGCGCGTTTTTCTCTTAGTGCCCGTGAGTTTGCTGGCGATGTGGTGGATGCAGCGGCGTGCCAGCAGCACTGAGCAAGAG
>JACDGC010000749.1 GCA_013815535.1 Ktedonobacterales bacterium | reverse complement strand
GCAACCCAACGGTGCGACCTCAAAGAAGTGCTCATGAATCGTGTTTGGGGTTGACTTTTTTCAATTGATCCCTCATAACCGTCCAGATGTGGCGCGAGCTGAAGGACGAAGGGCGCGTGGTCGCCTTTCGCACCGTGTCGCGGTGGGTCACGCTGCTGCGTAAAGCCACCGCCATACGCGGGTATCGTTCCACCGAACCATCGCCGCTGGGTCCGCCAAGTACATCGCTCACGCCACGCCGCGCGGCCCGCTTGTGCCTCAAAGACCCCGCGCATCTGAGCCACGAAGAACGCCACGTGCTCACCGAACTGGTGGGTCAGGGGACCGAGATACAAACGACTTATGATCAGGTGCAAGCGTTCGGGCGTATGGTGCGAACGCGCAGCGGTCACGAACTCGACGACTGGTTCGCGTGGGTGGAGCACGAAGGGTGTGCCCCCTTACGGGCGTATGCCGCGGGGCTCCGCAAAGATGATTCCGCCGTGCGCGCGGGATTGACGCTCCCGTACAGTCAGGGGGTCGTCGAGGGCAATGTGCATCGCCTCAAACTCATCAAGCGCAGTGGCTACGGCAAGATGGGGTTGGTGACCTTACGGCAGCGGGTCGTCCTCCCACAAGCGAGCTAGCATATCGGGAGTCAGGGAGAGAGAGCTTACCTGCACCGAAATCGATACCGCTGGCGAATTGGAATGGGCCGTGAAATCGGATAAGATGAGAGAAATAACTGACCACGAGGAGGCGTGTGATGTCGCTCAAACCTGACCCCATTCCCCCCGTTCCCGTTGAAACCGCTGCTGTCGCTCAGGCCGCTTTTCCCCAGGGCACCGTCTACCTGCACTTGCGCGATCTCCTGGGAAGCCTCTAACACGATACGGATTTTGCGGACCTCTTTCCGACACGAGGGCAACCGGCTGTGGCTCCCTGGCGCTTGGCGCTGGTGACGATCTTCCAGTTTCTCGAAAATCTGACCGATCGCCAAGCAGCCGATGCGTTGCGCAGCCGCATCGACTGGAAATACAGCCTCAGCTTGCCGCTCACGGATGCGGGCTGGGATGCGTCCGTCCTCAGCGAGTTTCGGACGCGCTTGGTTGACGGCGAGGCTGAGATGCGCTTGCTCGATCTCCTGTTACAAATATGCCATGAGCACGGCTGGCTCAAGGAGCGGGGACGCCAACGTACGGATTCGACCCATGTGCTCGCCAAGATTCGTGCCCTCAATCGGCTCGTGTGCGTTGCGCAAACGATGGTCTATGTGCTCAGCGTCTTGGCCGAAGTCGCGCCGAGCTGGGTGGCGAACCATTGCCCTGTTGCGTGGGTGACGCGCTACAGCCATCGTATCGAGCACACCCGTCTCCCGCAAGGCGAAGCCGCTCGGTTGGAGTTTGCCAACCAAGTGGGCGGTGATGGATGGTTGCTCCTCGATGCTTTAGCCGCAACGGATACACCCGAGTGGCTTACGGCCTTACCCGTGGTCGCCACGTTGCGCCAGATCTGGGAGCAGCAGTACTTTTCCCCGGCAGCCGGTGGGGAGTGGCGCCCACGGGAGCAAGCGCTTCCCGCGGCCCAGATGATCAATTCCCCCTACGATTTTGATGCTCGCTACGCCATCAAGAATCAGACGATGTGGGTCGGCTACAAGGTGCATTTCTCCGAAACCTGCGATGCCGACTTGCCGCATTTGCTCACCCATGTCCAGACCACACCAGCCACGCTGAATGATGACACCGCCCTCGCGACCATTCATGCCCAAATGGCTGCCCGCCAGCACCTGCCGCGCCAGCATATCGTCGATGCCGGATATGTCGATGCGCGGACGCTCGTTGCCAGTGCGCGCCAGTACGCCGTCGAACTGATCGGACCTACCAAAGGAAACTACTGATGGCAAGCGGCCACTGGGTATGATCTCACGCAATTTCGGATTGATTGGGAAGGGCAGGAAGTGACGTGTCCCCAAGGAAAAACGAGTTCCAGTTGGACGCCTGCCCACGATGGGAAAAACCGGGATGTGATCAAAGTCAAGTTTGCCCAGAGCGATTGTCGGCCCTGTCTCCATCGGGCGGACTGCACCGGCCACACGCGACGCACGCTGACCCTACGCCCCCAAGACCAAATGGAGGCGTTGCTGGCCGCGCGCCAAAACGAGCAGACGGCAACCTTCCGTGGCTACTATCGCCAGCGCGCGGGTATTGAAGGCACGCACTCCCAAGCCACGCGCACGATGGGCCTGCGCCGCTCGCGCTACATCGGGCTGCGGAAAACGCACCTCGCTCACGTCGCCACCGCGACCGCCATCAATTTGCTTCGGGTGGACGCTTGGGTACGCGGTGAACTGCCGAGCCAGACCCGCCCCTCACCTTTGCGGATGGCTTTTGCTCTCGCTGCCTAGCTGCTGTATTCCAATTCGCCAGCGGTATCAAAAGTTCGACTTTGGCATTTTTAGGCCGCATAACAGAGTGTATCGAGCAGGGAATAGAGCACATCGTGGGGGGAATCGGCGGTCTCAATAGCGCCATGCAGGGTTGGCGA